>DASTSZ010000295.1:0-5932 GCA_035760425.1 Candidatus Eiseniibacteriota bacterium
CGACCCAGATCGTGTCGCCGGGCGAGGCCGCGTCGATGGCGGCCTGGATGGTCTTGTGCTGTTTCGGCACGAAGCGCCGCGTCGCGTCCGCGCGATGGGGCGCGAGGAGCGCCGCCGCGACGAGCAGGGCGGCGGCCGCGAGACCGAGTCGATCAGAGCGCATGCGCCTCCTCCGCCGGCAGGTCGCCGGCCACGACCAGGACGTAGGCCTCGGGGGTGAGATAGCGGCGCGCCGCGTCGGCGACGGCCTCGCGCGTGACGCCGCGAATGAGCGATTCGTAACGGTCGAGATAGTCGGCGCCGAGTCCGTAGAGCTCCATCGAGAGGACCTGCGCGGCCACGCCCGAGTTGGCCTCGAGCCGCACCGGGAATGCGCCCGTCAGATAGCCCTTCGCCGCCTCCATCTCCTCCTCGGTCGGGCCCCCGTCGTGAAGCCGGCGGACTTCCGCGAGAATGGAATCGACGCAGCGTTGGGCGTTGGCCGGGTTGGTGCCCGCGCGGATCTGGAGAGGGCCGGCCCCGACCCCGGGATGGAGCATGGAGTACACGCCGTATACCAACCCCTGCGCGTCCCGAAGGTTCTCCATGAGGCGGCTCGAAAGGGAACCGCCCCCCAGGACGTAGTTCATCATCATGGCGGCGTCGTAGTCGGGCGCCGTGCGCGCGACGCCCGGAAACGCCATCACCACATCCGCCTGCGAGCGGCCCGGCATGGCCACCACGCGCCGCAGGGCCTTGGCCGGAGCGGGTGCGGCGGGAATCTCGAATCCGAGCGGGCTCTTGGGCGCGGCCCAGTCGCCGAACGCGCGGGTCACCGCCTCGAGCGCCTGGTCGGGCGTGACGTCGCCCACCATCGCGAGGATGACGGCGTCGGGACGGTAGCGCCGCCGGTGGAACGCCGCGAGATCGTCCCGTCCGATGGCGCGAAGGGAGGCCTCGGTGCCGCCGCGGCTCCCGTGGAGCGGGTGATCCGCGGGATAGAGGAGCTCGCTCGAGCGGCGGGCCGCCACGCTCGAGGTCGTCGCCTCCGCCTGCCGCACGTCGTTCAGGAGTTCGGCGCGGATCTTCTCGATCTGCTCGTCGGGGAACGTCGGGCGCCGGAGCGCGTCGGCCGCGATCTCGAGCACCGCGCCGAGGTCTTCCGCGAGCATCGTGGCGCGGACGGAGACCGTCTCGGCGCCGCCGTCGAAATGCAGCGAGGCGCCGATATCCTCGATGGCGGAGGCGAGCGCGAGTTCGTCGCGCGTTTCGGTGCCTTGGTCGAGGAGCGACGCGGTGAACCGCGCGAGCCCCGATCGGGCGCCCGGCGTCTTCGCGTCGGCGTTGTCGTAGAGGGCACCCGCCTTCACCAGCCCCTGAATGGAGATCGTCGGATTGGCGTGATTCTCCCCGACGAGGAGCGTGAGGCCGTTCGGAAGCGAGAGCCGTGTGATCCGCGTCGTGTGGCTCACGCGCCACCTCCCGCCGCGCCTCTGCGATCGGCCGCCTCGCCGGCGGAGGCCGCGGGCGGGTCGAACCAGCCGACCGTCCTCGCGTCCTCCGTGAGGTACGTGGCCGCCACGCGCTGCACGTCCGCCGCGGTCACGGCGCGGATCATCGCCGGGTACTCCTCCAGGAAGCGCCACGACGCGATCGTCTCGTAGTAGCCCAACTGGTGCGAGAGGCTCTGGATCGAGTCCTTGGAATAGAGGAAACCCGCCTCGACCTGCTTCTTCGCGCGGCGGAGTTCGACATCGGTCACCGGCTCGGCGCGGAGCCGCTCGACTTCGCGGAGCATGGCGGCTTCGACCTCCGCGAGCGGCTTCTCCGGCGCGGCCGTGGCGAGCGCCACGACCAGGAAGGGATCGCGCGCCGACTCGTTCGCCGCGTCGGCTTCGGTCGCGAGCCCGGTCTCGACGAGCGCGCGATGGAGCCGCGACGTCCGGCCGTGCCCGAGGATGAGCCCCAGCACGTCGAGCGCGTGGGTGTCGGGGTGGGCCATCTCGGGATTTCGCCACGCGGCGAGCACGAGGCTCGTGTCGCCCGGCTTTCGCAGCCGGAAGCGCCGCTCGCCCTGCTGCGGGCGTTCGGTCGTGGTGACGGGAGGCGGGAGTTCCGCCCGCGGAATGCCGCCGAACCAGTGTTTCACGCGCGCGAGCGCGGCCTCCCGCTCGATGTCGCCGACCACCACCACGATCGCGTTGTTCGGCGCGTAGTGCGCGCGATAGTAGCGGCGAATCTGCTCGGTGGTGATCGCCTCGACGTCGCTCCGCCACCCGATCGTCGGCCAATGGTAGGGATGCGCCTGAAACGCGGTGGCGAAGGTCTCCTGGTAGATGGCGCGGTGGGGATTGTCCTCGTTCCGCTCGAGTTCCGATCGAACCACGGTCATCTCCAGGCGGTGCTCCTCGTCCGGGATGCTCGCGTTCACCATCCGGTCCGACTCGATCTCCATGGCGAGTTCGAGCTGATCGCTCTTCAGCGTCTCGTAGTAGCACGTGTAGTCGAGCGAGGTGCCGGCGTTGAACGACGCGCCGATCCGCTGGAGCGAGCGCGCGATCTCGCCCTTCCCGAAGCGAGGCGTCCCCTTGAACATCATGTGCTCGAGGAGATGCGAGATGCCCGTGATGCCGGCGCTCTCGTTCCGCGAGCCGACGCGGTACCAGACCGCGAAGGACACGACCGGCGCGAGGCGCACTTCCTGGATGAGCACCTTGAGCCCGTTCTCGAGCGTCGTCTCGAAGACCGGGGAATGCGCGGCTTGGATCACTTCAACTCCTCCGTGAGAGCGTCGCGACGCACTCGATGTGCGCCGTGTGCGGGAACATGTCGACCGGGCGGACCCAATCGAGCCGGTAGCGCTCCAGGCAAAGGAGCGCGAGATCGCGGCCGAGGGTGCTCGGATTGCAGGAGACATAGACGATGCGCGGCGCGCCCAGTTCGGCGAGCCGGCTCACCACGCCGGCATGAAGCCCCACGCGCGGCGGATCGACGACCACCGCGTCGAAGGTCTCGAGGTCGGGCGCCGGCCGCGGCGCGGTCGCGGGCCCGAGACCGAAGCGGTCGCGCAGGAGATCCATGGCGTCGCCGGTCCAGAAGCGAGCGTTCTCGATGCCGTTTCGCGCCGCGTTTCGCTCGGCGTCGCGGACGGCGGCCTCGTTCGATTCGATGCCGATCACCTCGCGCGCGCGCCGCGCGAGGGGGAGCGTGAAGGTGCCGGTGCCGGAATAGAGATCGAGGATCCGCTCGTTCCCCGAGAGGGCGAGGCCTTCGAGCGCGGTGTCGAGTAGCCGCTCCGCCTGCGCCGGGTTCGTCTGGAAGAAGGAGGCGGAGGAGATCTCGAACGTGAGGCCGGCGAGCGTCTCCTCGATCCGGTCGCTTCCGGCGAGGACGCGCTCCTGATCGCCCGACGCGACCGACGAAAGCCGGCGCGTCGTGTTGAGGAGCACGCTTCGAACCGAGGGGAACTGCGCCCGCATCTCCGCGGCCCACGTTTCGAAGAGCGGATGATCCTCGCTCGCCACGATGTTCGCCATCACCTGGCCGGTTCGCATCCCCTCCCGCACGACGAAGAAGCGAAGGAGCCCCTCCTGGCGCCGCGTGTTGTAGGGCGTGAGGCCGGCGGCGCGGGCCCGCTCCCGGATGAAGTCGACCAGGGCGCTCGAGATCTCGCCGGCGATGTGGCAGCGCTCGAGATCGAACGGGCGGTCGAACAACCCGCGCCGGTGAAGGCCCAGCGTGAGGCGCCCGTCGAGATCGCGGCCGAAGGAGTACTCCATCTTGTTCCGATAGCCGAACGGCTCGGCGGCCGGGACGATCGGCCGCATCGTCGCGTCGAGACCGCCGAGGTGCTTCAGGCAATCGGCGACCTGCGTCTCCTTGTGCTTGAGCTGCTCCTCGTACGCCAAATCCTGAAAACGGCAGCCGCCGCAGACCCCGACGTGCGTGCAGCGCGGCGCGACGCGCAGCGGCGAGGGCGCGAGGATCTCCTCCACCCGTGCCTCGGCGTACTGCGCCTTCCGTTTCGTGACGCGGGCCCGCACGCGGTCGCCCGGGAGCGCGCCCTCCAAGAAGATGACGAAGCCGTCGACGCGGGCGAGAGCCTTCCCGCCGAAGGCGAGATCGGTCGCCTCGATTTCCACGGCCTCCCCCTTCTTATAGGGGCGGGCGGAGGGGCGCGGCGGTTCGGGCGTGGCCGGCGAGGGAGCGGAGGTCATCCGACCAGTCTACACCAGGGGCGGAAACCCCAGAAACCGGTTGGGAACGGCCAGGTTGGAGCCGATCACTCGGGGCATGGAACGCCGCTCGAAGGAGCGGGCGCCGGCGATCTCGCTCGGCGTCCGCGCCGCGCTTTTCACGTCGCTCAGCGTCCTCACCGCGCTGTTGCTCTCCGCCCTCGTGCTCGAGGTCGCCGGGCGCTCGCAGGCGCGCGGCGCCGCGAACGAGCAGCTCCATCGCGCCCGAAACCTCGCGGCGGGCCGCTTGGCGGGGGACGGCGACAATCTCCGGCGCCTGGCCGCCACCGTCGCGCGCGATCCCAAGTTCTTCGCGCTCCTCGCGCTTCGCCGCTCCGAGCGGACCGCCTCGTTCCGCCAGTCGCTCGAAGGGGTGATCCGCGAATTCCAGGCCGACGCGAACGTCGAGATCTTCGACGTCACCGACGAATGGGGCGCCACCGCCGCGGCGTCCCAGCGTCCGGCCGCGCCGGAGCCGAGCCGCGGCGCCTCGCCCCTCGTGCGCCAGGCGCTCGCCGGGAAGAGCGCGCTCGGATTCCGCCTCGAGGGAGGCCGCCTCTATCGCATCGCGGTCGTTCCGGTCATGGGAGGGGGCGCGGCCGCGGTCGGCACGCTGACGCTCGGCTCGCGCGTCGACGAGTCGTTCGCGGGCGTGATCCGCGCGACGACCGGCGCCGAGGTGCTCCTCCTGGCGGGCGAGATTCCGGCGAACGGCGGCGCGCGTCCCACCGCGCGGCCGATCATGACGACCCTTTCGGACGCGGCGGCGCGTTCGGTGCTCGAGACGATCGGCGGCCCGCCGCGCGCGAGCGAATCGCGTGGCCGCGTGCCGCGCGGGCGGCAGGTCTCGCTGGCGAAGGCGCCCGCGCTCGCCCTCGACGTGCCGCTCGACGGCGCCACGGAAGGCGGCGCCGCGCGGCTCCTGCTCATCGCCCCGATCGCGCTCGACGCGGCGCTCGTGCCGCTTCGGGAGACGCTCCTCTTCGCGGGCGCCGTGGCCGCGACCTTCGCGCTCGTGCTCGGCTACGTCGTGGGGCGGCGGATGGCGAAGCGGCTCGGCCGCATTCGTACCGCGGCTCGCGCCGCGGGCCAGGGGGACTACGATGCGCCTCTGCCCGTCGTCCTGCCCGACGAGGTCGGACTCCTCACCGCCGACTTCGCCGCCATGCGGGAGACGCAGCACCGCGAGTTCGATCGCCTGCACGAGATCGACCGCATGAAGACCGACTTCCTCGCGATCACGGCCCAGGATCTTCGAACGCCGGTCGACGCCATTCGCCGCGCGAGCGACGCGATGGCCGCGAGAAACGCGGGGGCGCTCGGGACCGAGGGGGTGCAGCGACTTCGAGTCATTCGCGGGGGCGCCGACACGCTGGGGCGCATGGTCCACGATCTCGAAAGCGCGCGCGTGGTGCTGACCCAGATGGCGGAGGCGCCGGCCGCGGGGCCGGACGCGGAGAATGATGAGGAGCCGGTGGAAGCGTCGATCGAGGTCGTCGCGGGCGAGGCGAACTTCCAGCCGGCGGTCGCGCGGCCGGCGCCCGCGGCGCCCGCGGCGGAGCCTGCGCCGACGGTGGAGCCTGCGCCGTCTGCGACGAGCGAACCGGAGGCCGCCGGGTCGCACGCGGGGGAATCCGCTCTTCTTCACTTCGCGAACGAGCCGCCGCCGGCCGCATCCGCGGTCGAAACCTCCGAGGTCCCCGCGACGCCCCGACGCC
>DASTSZ010000296.1:0-7864 GCA_035760425.1 Candidatus Eiseniibacteriota bacterium
TCAGGACGAGCATCGTCCGGCCGCCCGGGTAACGTTCGATGACCGACCCCGTCGCCGACCGGGTGACGTTGGGCCGAGGCACGACATAGTAGTCGGGATACCCGCGGAGGTAATCGGACGTCGTCCCGCCGAGCCGGAAGCGCTCGTAGTCGGGGACCGAGCCGCCGGCGAGGAATCCCGCCTTCCCGCGGAGCATCAGGGTGAAGGGCTTCCGGAGCTTCGTGTAGTTTCGGAGCTCGAAGCTCTCCTTGAGGAACTCCTCCACGCCCCCGAGCGGTCCACCCGCGAGTGTGTTCACCCAGGTCAGTTTCGATCCCCGGCCCGGATTGAAGGGGTTGTCGGTGCTGTTTCGCGTGAGCGTGAAGTTGATGCTGCTCACGCGGCGCGGCCACTTCGTCTCGCGGAGCCTCTCCAGATTCAGCGGCTCGCCTTCCCGCGCCGCATCGAAGTTGCTGAGCGTCACGTCGCGCAGGTCGTAGCCGATGACGCCGCGGCTGTAGTCGGGCCATGGCAGCGGCCGGCCGAGCCGGAAGCCGCCGCCCACGTCCTTGCGGTCGTAGAAGTCGAGCTCGCGCTGGGTGTTGAATAGGTCCATTCCGACCGTGAGCGGCGTGTCGCGGAACCAGGGCTCCGTGAAGGAGAGCTGGAGATCCCGCCGGCGCCCGCCCCGCTCCACGCGGATCGAGATGCTCTGTCCGTTACCGAAGAGGTTGTTGTGCCCCAGCTCGAGGAAGCCGGTGAGCCCGGTCTGGCTCGAGTAGCCGGCGCCCGCGCTCGCCGTGCCGGTCTGCTTTTCCTGCACCTTCAGCGTCAGGTTGATGTCGGCGCTGTCGCCCGTCGGCTCGTAGTCGACCTGCACGTCCTGGAAGAAGCCGAGGCCGAAGATGTCGCGCTGGGTCCGCATGAGCGAGGAGCGGCGGAAGGTGTCGCCCGGATGCACCGTCGCCTCGCGGCGAATGACGTTCTCCTTCGTCCGCGTGTTCCCGATGATCCGAAGATCGGCCACGCGCGAGCGCTGCCCTTCCTGGACCTCGAAGGCGATGTCGACGATCGTGTCGCGATCGCTGAACTTCGGATCGATGGAGAGGAAGAGGTAGCCGGTCTCCTGGTAGAGCTCGTAGGCGGCCTGCAGCGTCTTCTGCACCTTCGATTCGTCGTACGGGTAGCCCGGCCGGCAGGTCGTCACGTACTCGAGGGCGACCTTCGGGACGGCGGTGTTCCCCGACCAGGACATCGTCCCGAACCGGTAGCGCGGACCTTCGCGCACGTAGGTATGAAGGATGACGCCTTTACCGTCGGGCGTCTCGGCCGGGCGGATGGAGTCGACCTCCGCGTCGCGGTACCCGCGGCTCCGCATGTAGAGGCGGAGCGCCGTCATGTCCTCTTCGAGCTTGGCCGGCTTGTAGGTGCCGCTCTTCAAGAAGCCGGGCGTCTCGCTCTTCATGGCGCCGACGAGGTCCTTGGCCGGGAGCGTCGTGTGACCGTGGATCTCGATGCCCCGGACCTTCTGCTTCCCGCCTTCCACGATCTCGAACTTCACGCCGACGACGCCGGGACCGGTCGAGTCGGTCCTCGCCGTGACGCGCGCGCGGGCGTAACCATCCTCGGCGTAGGCCTCCGCGATCTTCCGCGCGTCGAGCTCGAGCACGCTGGCGTCGAGCAGCTGCCCGTCCGCCACGGTGATCTTCGCTTTCAGCGCGGTCTCGTCGAGCTTCCGGTTCCCCACGAAGACGACCCCCTGGATGCGGGGGCGCTCGCGGACCCGGATCGTGAGCGCGACGCCGCCGGGGGCGGCCTCGTCCTGGATGTCCACGTCGGTGAAGAGGCCCGTCGCGTAGAGGCGACGCACGGCGTCGGAGAGGGCGTCTCGCTCGTAGGCGTCGCCGGGCTTCAGCCCGAACGTCCGGACGATGACGAGGGAGTCGACGTTGGCGAAGCCGACGGTCCGCACGGAGGCGATGGCGCCGCGCGACGGCGCGGGGGTCGGCGGGGACTCATCGGGCGGCGCGAGCGGAAGGACGATGCCGGAGTCGGCGGGCGCGCCGATCTTGTCCGCGACCTGCGCGAGCGCTGGCTCGATCGAGCCAGCGAGGAGCAAAAAAAAGAGCGCGGCCGCCCGGGCCCCGGCGCTCAGCGCCGAGACCCGGTGACACGCGAAATCGGGACGATCCTTCGTCGAGGGAACCGTCAAGAGTTGAACGCGAGCTCGTCGCCCTGCCGGCGGACGAGCACGTCGCTGCCTTCCTTCAGTTGACCGCGCAGCACGTGCTCCGAGAGGGGGTCCTCGATGAGCTTCTGAATCGCGCGCTTGAGCGGCCGCGCGCCCAGCGCGGCGTCGAATCCCTTTTCGATCAACAGCTCGATCACCGGCTCGTCGAAGGAGAGCTTCACGCCGGTGAGACCGAGGCGGTCGACGACCTGGTTCAGGAGAATGCGCGTGATGGCCACCATCTCGATCCGCGTGAGCGGATGGAAGACGATCGACTCGTCGACGCGGTTCAGGAACTCCGGATTGAACGCCCGCTTCAACTCGTCGAGGATCGTCGTCCGCATCGTGTCGTACGACGAGGACTCCGTCCGCTCCGAGAAGCCGAGGCTGCGCGAGCCCTTGATCTGGCGGGCGCCGATGTTCGACGTCATGATCATGACGGTGTTCTTGAAGTCGACCTTCCGCCGCAGGCTGTCGGTCAACTGGCCGTCGTCCAATACTTGTAGAAGGATGTTGAAGACGTCGGGATGTGCCTTCTCGATTTCGTCGAGGAGGACGACCGAGTAGGGCTTCCGGCGGACCTTCTCCGTCAGCTGGCCCCCTTCCTCGTGGCCGACGTACCCCGGCGGCGCGCCGATGAGGCGCGAGACCGAGAACTTCTCCATGTACTCCGACATGTCGATGCGGATGAGCGCGTCGGGATCGTCGAAGAGGAACCGCGCCAGGACGCGCGCGAGTTCGGTCTTTCCGACGCCGGTCGGCCCGAGGAAGATGAACGAGCCGATCGGGCGGCGCGGATCGCGCAAGCCGGCCCGGTTCCGGCGAATGGCGCGCGACACCGCCGCCACCGCCTCGTCCTGGCCCACGACCCACTTCTTCAGCTCCTCCTCCATGCGGAGGAGCTTCGCCGACTCCTTCTCCTCGATCCGGTTGATCGGGATGCCGGTCATGCGCGAGATCACCGACGCGATCATCTCCACGTCCACGGTGATCTGCGTGTCGTGCTTCACCTCGTTCCAGGACTTCTTGTGCTCGCGGAGCTTCGCGCGGAGTTCCTTCTCCTTGTCGCGGAGGCGGGCCGCCTTCTCGAACTCCTGCTGCTGGATCGAGGCTTCCTTCTCCTTGGCGACTTCCTCCACGTGCTTCTCGAGATCGCGGACCTCCGTCGGAATGGCCGACACGGAGAGTCGCGCGCACGCGCCCGCTTCGTCGATCACGGCGATCGCCTTGTCCGGCAGGAATCGGTCGTTGATGTAGCGGTCGGCCAGGCGCGCCGCCGCGACGATGGCGTCGTCGGTGTACTTGGAGCCGTGATGCGCCTCGTACTTGTCGCGCAGGCCCTTGATGATCTCGATCGTCTGATCCACGGAGGGCGGATCGACCATGATCGGCTGGAAGCGGCGCTCGAGGGCGCCGTCCTTCTCGATGTACTTGCGGAACTCGTCGAGCGTCGTGGCGCCGATGCACTGCAGCTCGCCGCGCGCCAGCGCCGGCTTCAGCATGTTGGAGGCGTCGATCGCCCCTTCCGCGCCGCCCGCGCCCACGATGGTGTGGAGCTCGTCGATGAAGATGATGGTGTCCTTCGACTCGCGGATCTCGTTCATGACCGCCTTGAGGCGCTCTTCGAACTGGCCGCGGTACTTCGTTCCGGCCACGACGGCGGCCAAGTCGAGCGTCACGATCCGCTTGTCCTTCAGCGTCTCGGGCACCCGGTTCTCGACGATCCGCTCGGCGAGACCCTCGGCGATGGCGGTCTTGCCGACGCCCGGCTCTCCGATGAGGATCGGGTTGTTCTTCTTCCGGCGCGAGAGCACCTGGATGACCCGCTCGATCTCGGACTCGCGTCCGATGATGGGATCGAGCTTGTTCTCGCGCGCGAGCGCGGTGAGATCCCGGCCGAACTGGTTCAGGGCCGGCGTCTCGACCTTTCCTTCCCGCTCAGGTTGCGACACGGATGGGGTCCCTCCCAAGAGCTTCAGCGTCTCCTCGCGCACCTTCTTGCGGTCCACGCCCAGCTCCAGCAGGACGCGCGCCGCGACGCCCTCTCCTTCGCGGATCAACCCGAGGAGGAGATGCTCGGTTCCGACGTAGTTGTGGCCCAGCTGGCGCGCCTCGTCGACCGAGAGTTCCAGCACCCGCTTCGCGCGCGGCGTGAAGGGAATCTCGCCGATCGTGAGCGTGCCGCCGGTCGAGGCGACCATGCTCTCCACCGCCTGGCGGATCGCGTCGAGGTCGAGCCCGAGATTGTTCAGCACCGTGGCCGCGATACCCTCCCCCTCGCGAATGACGCCGAGCAGGAGGTGTTCCGTGCCGATGTAGTCGTGCTGCAGCCGGGCGGCCTCTTCGCGCGCCAGGTACATCACCTTGCGCACCCGCTCGGTGAACTTGTCGTGCATCGCAATCCCTCCTGGGGCGCCCGCTAGTTCGAGCGGGCGGCGTCGCTGATGTCTTCGCCGAGCAGCCGGCGCACGTACTCCGCGCGGAGGACGTTGCGCTCGCGCTGCTCCAATTCGCGTCCGGCCCAGAGCTGCATGTGGGCCGGCTGAGTCCGAATCAACAGCTCGTTCAGCGTCTTCACGTCGGCCAGCCCTTCGATCTGAAGGGAGAGGCCGAAGCGCACGGCGGAAACCAGGTTGATCACCTCCTGCGAGGAGATCACCCGGCTGTGGCGGAGCGTTCCGTACGCCCTCCAGACCTTGTCCTCGATCTGGACGCGCGCGTCTTTCAACAGTTCCTCGCGCGCGCGCTGTTCGTAGTCGATGATCTGGCGCGTGACGCGATCGAGACTCTCGATCGTTTCGCGCTCGCTCTGCCCCAGCGTCGTCTGGTTCGAGATCTGGAAGAAATTCCCCATGATCTGCGAACCTTCGCCGTAGAACCCGCGGACGGCGAGTCCGACCTGCGTGATGCCCTGGAGCACCCGCCCGATCTGGCGCGTGAGCACCAGCGACGGGAGGTGAATCAGGATCGACGCCCGCATCCCCGTGCCCGCGTTCGTCGGGCAGGCCGTGAGATAGCCGAGTTCGTCGCTGAAAGCATAGTCGAGGTCCTGCCCCAATTCATCATCGATGGCGTTCACCGCCTCCCACGCCGACCGGAGTTGGAACCCCGACGCGAGCGCCTGCAGGCGGAGATGGTCCTCTTCGTTCACCATGACCGACACCGTCTCGTCCGGCAGGAGCAGGAGCCCCCGCAGGCGGCCGTTGTCGGCGAGATCGTTCGAGATCAGGTGGCGTTCCACCAGGAACTGGCGGTCGATCGGCGAGAGATCGCGCATCGGGAGCGCCGACGAGGTCGCGAGAACCGGGGTCTTCCGCACCGCGGAGAGGACGCTCGAGTAGACCATGGCGAGCTGCTCCTCGCGGGCGCGATGCGTGAAAGGCACTTCCTTGAGGTTCCGGGCCAGCCGGACGCGCGTGCTCAGGACCACCTCCGACGAGGGACCCGTGCCGTCGAGCCAGCGTCCGAGGAGCCGCGCCTGGTCGGTCAGCTTCACGACGCGCCCCCCGCGGGCGGGACCGCGGTCTGCGCTTCCATGGCGCGGATGCGGTCGCGGATCGATGCGGCGTTCTCGAACTCCTCGCGCTCGATCGCGTGCTGGAGTTCCTCGTGGAGCCGCTGCACCTCGCGGCGGAGCGCCACGCGCGCGGAGTCCCGCGCCGGCGCCTTGCCGACGTGCTTCGTGCTGCCGTGGATGCGGCGCAGGAGCGGACGGAGCTGCGAGCGGAACGTGGTGTAGCACTCGGAGCAGCCGAGGCGGCCCGATTCCTTGAACTCGGAGTAGACGAGATTGCAGCGCGGACACTGCACGCGCCCCACCTTCGTCTCCTCGCCCTGGCCCGACTGATCGACCATGCCCGCGAGGAGGTCGCCGACCGAGAACTTCGATTTGAGCAGCGGCACGTGATAGCCGCGCTCCTCGGCGCACTTCTCACAGACGTGGTAGTCGGATTTCTTGTTGTTCACGATCTCGGTGAAGTGAACCACCGCCGGTCGTTTACCGCAGATCTGGCATTGCATGTGGCGTTCGGGGCCTCCCTCGCCCCCCGTCGTTCGCTCTTCGTTGCCCGGCTCCCCGCCCCTTTGAACCCCGCAACTCCTTAGATGCGGGCATCCTACAGTTTCATCGGCCTGAGACGGCCATCCTCAAGTGCTACCACACGGCCGGCCGCGCGCGCGACATCCGGGTTATGTGTAGCGATCACAATGGCTTGCGACTCATCCACCCGGTATCGGTCCAATATTTTCAAGAGCGCGTCGGTGGCGGGCCGGTCGAGATTTCCCGTCGGTTCGTCCGCCAGGAGCACGGCGGGGCGATGGTGGAGCGCCCGCGCGACCGCCACGCGCTGCTGTTCCCCTCCCGAAAGCTCGGAGGGCTTGTGTTCGAACCGGGCGCCGAGGCCGAGCCCCTCGAGGAGCGCCGCCGCCCTCGCCCGCACCGTTTCCGGCGGATCGCCGGTGATCCACCCCGGCATCATCGCGTTCTCGAGCGCGGTGAATTCCGGGAGCAGCTGGTGGAACTGAAAGATGAACCCGACCGTCCGCGCGCGAAGCCGCGACCGCTCGTCCTCGCCGAGCCCGGTGAGCGCCTGGCCGCGCACGCGGATCGAGCCCGCCGACGGCGTGTCGAGCCCGCCGAGCAGATGAAGCAGGGTCGACTTCCCCGATCCCGACGCGCCCACGATCGCGACCATCTCTCCCGGCGACACCGAGAGCGTGACGTCGCGCAGAACCTCGACCGGCACGGCGCTTCCCACGTACGTCATGGAGAGCCCTTCCGCTTCGATCGCCGGCGCCGCGGGCGGGGCCGAGGTCGCGGGGTCGTCACTCATAGCGAATGGCCTGCACCGGCGGGAGCTTCGCCGCCTGCCACGCCGGGTAGAGGCTCGCCGCGAAGCAGATGAGGATCGCGGAGAGTCCCACGAGCGCGAAGTCGAGCGGCTCCATCTTGACCGGCAGCGTATCGAGGAAATAGATCTCGCCCGGGAGCTGCAGCAGCTTCCAGCGCCCGAGGGCGTAGGAGACCCCCGCTCCGGCCAGAAGGCCGAGCGTCGTCCCCGCCGCGCCGATCATCGTCCCCTGGAGCAGAAAGATGCGCAGAATCCCCCCCGGCGTGACCCCCATGGTGCGAAGAACCCCGATGTCGCGCCGCTTCTCCAGCACCAGCATGACCAGGCTCGAAACGATGTTCACGGCCGCCACCAGCACGATCAGGACCAGGATCGTGAACATGACCGCCTTCTCGATCTTCATCCAGGCGAAGAGATTTCGGTTCAGGTCGATCCAGTTCGTGATCCGGTACGCGGGGCCGAGCGCCTCACCCAGCCGGTCGGCGTGCTCGCGCGCGTGGAAGAGATCGTCGATTCGGAGTTGGTAGCCGGTCACCTCGTTCGGGATGCCGAAGAACTCCTGCGCCGTCCCGAGTTCGACGATTCCGAAGGAGGAGTCGTATTCGTAGAGGCCCGACTCGAAGATGGCGCTCACGCGGAGCCGGCGGCTGTGCGGCACGCCGCCCAAGATGCCGCCCGGCTCCTCCCGCGGGACGCTCACGAGGATGATGTCGCCGCGCCGCACGCGAAGCCGGAGCGCGAGTTCCTGCCCGAGCGCGATGCCGGGGAGATCGCCGCCGTCGAACGCGCCTTCCGACGGCGCGAG
>DASTSZ010000297.1:0-3300 GCA_035760425.1 Candidatus Eiseniibacteriota bacterium
CGCCCCTCCCGCCCCCGACGCGCCGCGCCGTGACCGTGCAGCGCTGCCTCCGTCTGACCGACATCGAGAACGTCGGCGTGACGGTGCGCCACGCGACCTTCTTCGAGATGCTCGGCAATTTCTCCTTCGGCGATTACTTCAAGAAGGAAGCGATCGAGTGGGCGTGGGAGTTCACCACGCAGGTGCTGAAGATGCCGCCCGAGCGGCTCTTCCCGTCGGTCTACCAGGACGACCAGGAGGCCTTCGATCTCTGGGCGAAGCACATCGGGCTCGGCGCCGACCGCGTCACGCGGCTCGGCGACAAGGACAACTTCTGGGGTCCGGCCGGCGGGGCGGGGGCGTGCGGCCCCTGTTCGGAGATCTACTGGGACCAGGGGCCGGGCGTCGGCTGCGGCCGGAAGGAGTGCGCGCCGGGCTGCGACTGCGCTACCTCGAGTTCTGGAACCTCGTCTTCCCGCAGTTCGACCAGGCGCCGACCGGCGAGCGAAAGCCGCTGCCGAACCGCGGCATCGACACCGGCATGGGGCTCGAGCGGCTTGCGATGATTCTCCAGCAGACGCCGAGCGTCTACGACAACGACCTCCTTCGTCCGATCGGGGAGGCCGCGCGCCGCCTCGGGAACGCGAAGGACGCCGAATCGGAGCGGGGCCGCTTCGCCTCGCGCGTGATCACCGACCACCTCCGCGCGCTGGTCTTCACCTTCGCCGAGGGAGTCCGCCCGTCGAACGAAGGGCGCGGCTACGTCGTTCGCCGCCTCCTTCGCCGCGCCGCCCGGCTCGGCCGCTACTGCGGCATCGAGGGGACCTTTCTCTCGCGCCTCGTGCCGACCGTCGTGGCGCAGATGAGCGCGTACGACGAGTACGGCTACCTCGCGAAGGAGCAGGCGGCGATCGTCGCCGCCGTCCACGAGGAGGAGTCGCGATTCGCCGAGACGCTGGAGCAGGGGATGTCCCGCTTCGAGGACACGGCGGCCGATCTCGAGAAGAAGAAGCAGGCGGTCTTCCCGGGCGCCGTCGCCTTCGCGCTCTACGACACGTACGGATTCCCGATCGACCTGACGACGGAGATGGCGAAGGAGCGCGGCTTCACGGTCGACCTGCCCGCCTACGAAGCGGCCATGGAGGAGCAGCGGGACCGCGCGCGCCGCGCCGGCAAGTTCGAGACGCGCCACGTGACGGCGGGTCCCTGGACGACGCTCTCCGCCGGGTCGCACTCCGAGTTCGTGGGCTACGACCAGTGGACGCTCGACGGCGTGACGATCCGCGATTGGCGCGAGGCGGGCGGCGGCGAGGGCGCCGACGGCGCCCCGATTCGAATGATCGAGTTCACGCTCGACCGCACGCCCTTCTACGCCGAAGGAGGCGGGCAGGTGGGCGACACGGGCTGGGTGGAGAGTCTCCCGCCGACCGGCGCGGCCGGCGGCGCGGCGACGCGCCTTCGCGTCGTCGACACGGTGAAGGACGGCGAACGGATCCTCCATCGCGCCGAGGTCGTGGCGGGCGAGCCGGGTCCGGGCGCCTATCGCGCGTCCATCGACGCCATGAAGCGGGCCGCCACGCAGCGGAACCACACCGCGACGCATCTCCTCCACGCGGCGCTTCGCGCGCGGCTCGGCACGCACCTGAAGCAGGCGGGCTCGCTCGTGGCGCCGGAGCGGCTCCGCTTCGACTTCACGCACGGGAAGGCGCTCACGCCCGAGGATCTCCACGCGATCGAGAGCGAGATCAACGACCGCATCCTGGCCGATCTTCCCGTGGCGACGGAGATCACGTCGCTCAAGGAAGCGCAGGCGAAGGGCGCCATGGCGCTCTTCGGCGAGAAGTACGGCGAGCGGGTGCGCCAGGTGACGATCGCCGACTACAGCCGCGAACTCTGCGGCGGCTGCCACGTCGGGCGGACGGGAGAGATCGGCTATCTCCGCATCGAGGCGGAGCAGGCGGTCGCCTCCGGCACGCGCCGCGTCGAGGCCGTGACGGGGGCGCTCGCCTATCGCCACGCCGAGCACGATCGCGCGCTCCTCCGCGAACTGGCGGCGAAGCTCGGGGCGCCTCGCGACGCGCTGCCCGAACGGATCGCCGCGCTCCAGGAGGAGGCGAAGCGCCTCCGCGACGCCCAGGCGAAGATGAGCCAGCAGGCCACGCAGGAGAAGCTCCGCGACGCCGTGCGCGCGGCGCGCGAGGAGGCCGATCGCGAAGGCCGCCCGCCGCTCCTCATCGCGAAGATCGACGCCGGATCGAAGGACGAGATGCGCGACGCGCGCGAATTCGCCGCGAAGGAACTGCACGACGGCCTCACGGCCCTCGTCGCCGTGAACGAGCGCTACGCCGCCGTCGCGACCGCCGTCGGCGCCGGTCTCACGAAGGTGCTCTCCGCCGGCGATTGGGCGAACAACGCGGCGAAACTGGCCGGCGGGCGCGGGGGCGGGAAGCCCGACCGCGCCGAAGCCGGATTGAAGGACCTCACCAAGGAGCGCGACGTGCTCGACCAACTGCGGCGCGACGGCGAGCAGGCGCTCCGGTCGCTGAAGGTCGGCTAGCCCCGCCATGCCGCTCGAACACCCGATCTTCGACGCGCTCCTCGCCGCGGCGAAACGGCAGGGGTGCGGACATCTCGTGCTCGTCGATCCCGATCGCGTCCTCCCCGAGCGCGCGGAGGCGATCGCGCGGGAGTGCGCGGCGGCCGGCGCCGACGCCATCCTCTTCGGCAGCAGCACGCCGTTCGCACGCGATCCCGCCCCCGTGCTGCGCGCGCTGCGCGCCCGCTACGACGGCCCGATCGTGCTCTTCCCGGGGAGCGCCGCCCAGGTCCGCCTCGACATCGACGCGGTCCTCTTCCTCTCGCTTCTTTCCGGACGCGACGCGCGATTTCTCGTCGAGGAGCAGGTGGCCGCGGCGCCGCGGCTCCTCGCCGCCGGCATCGAGACGATCGCGACCGCCTATCTCCTCGTCGGCGAGGACGAGGGCGGAAGCGTGGCGCGCGTGACGGGGACGAAGCCGCTCCCGGTCGCCCCCGGCTCGATCGTCGCCGCGCACGCGCAGGCGGCCGCGTGCCTCGGGTTCTCGCTGGTCTACCTCGAAGCGGGGAGCGGCGCGAGCGCGCCCGTCCCCGCCTCGATCGTTCGCGACGTCGCGGCGTCCGCGCCCGTGCCGCTCGTCGTGGGCGGCGGGATCCGGCGCCCGGAGCAGGCGGCGGCCCTCGCCGCCGCGGGCGCGCGATTCATCGTCACGGGGACGGCGCACGAGGACGGCGCCGGCGTGACCCCCTTCACCGACGCGATCCACCAGCCGGCGGCCGCGCTCC
>DASTSZ010000298.1:0-11150 GCA_035760425.1 Candidatus Eiseniibacteriota bacterium
AGTCTTGGGGATAGTCGCTCGCTCTCTTTCGTTCCATGATTCCTCTCGCGCCGCGGTCGGCGCCGTGTTCAAGGTTGGCTCTGTTCGACGCCCGTGGCCCACTTCAGCACCCGCAGCGCGCGGAGCGTGATCCATCGGCTCAGCCGGCCTTCGCCCTCGTCGATCTCGACCGGCATCGTGCCGGGGTATCGCGCTTCCGCCCGCCAGAGTCCATCGTGGCCGCGCTTCGACGCGACCAACTCGATCGCCTCGGCGACGCGTGCGTCGGGCGCGACGCCGGCGCGGCGCAGGTAGTCGAGACCCCAGAGCACGTCGTAGTGCCACCAGTTTGGGAAGGCGAAGTGGGTCCAGACGCCGGCGCCCTTACGGTCGCGCTCGATCGCCTCGCCGGTGGAGCGGCGGCGGAAGAGGCGGCGCTCGAGGAGGTACTCTTGCCCGCGGAGTCGCGCCGCCGTCACCGACGCGCCGTCTCCGCTGGACCGCTCATATTCGAGCAGCGCCTCGAGCACGCAGATCGTCGTGTTGAAGGACGAACGCGTCGAACCGTTTTCGGCCTCGCAGTTCCAGCCGCCGTCGGGCAGTTGCTCGCCGAGCAATCGGCCGACGAGGGCTCGGACGTCCTGGCCGAAGTAGGCGCCGACCGCCGCGACCTGTCCGTTGATGCAGGGCTCCACTTCGCCGGTGAAGAAGCGATTGCCGTCGCATTCCGGCGGGCCGCAGCCCTTCCAAGTCACGTGGTCGCGAACGAGACTCACGGCGCGGAGGGCCGGGTCGCTCGCGGGGTCGAGGCCCATCTCCCGAAGCAGCATCAGCACATGCATGGTGGAATTCCACCCGTGGTTCCACGCGGTGCCGCCCCATCGGCCGTCGGGCCCTTGGAGCGCGAGCAGTTGGACGCCCACGCCCGTGGTGGCGACTCGCGCGCGCTCCGCGGCGACTTCCTCCGCGGGTGCGCCGACGAGGTCCCGCATCACCTGCCAGCGGATCGATGAGTCGGAGTCGAGAAGCCAGCGCATGACCGAACGATCGTCGTTGGCGTCCGACGATCGATTGGAGGTAGTCATCACCCGCGGTCGCCCTCCGCGTCAGCTCGTTGGAACCACACCGGAAATATTCTCCCGCCACCAGGCTTCCGCATCCTCCGCCCGCCACGAGTCCATGAGCGGCACCGTCGCCAGCAATCGCGCCACCTCGCGCGCCGTATCCGGCCGCCGTGCCGGCGACTTCTCGAGGCAGCGCAGGATCACCTCGTCCAACTCTCGCGGAAGATCCCCCGGCGAATAGCGCGAGGGCGGCTCGGGCTCGACGTGCATGTGCTTCGAGATCACCTCGAGGAATCCCGAGCCTTCGAACACCTGCCGGCCGGTCAAGAGCCAGTAGCCGACGCACCCGAGCCCGTAGAGGTCGCTTCGGCCGTCGATCGGCTGGCCCTGCGCGATCTCGGGCGCCATGAACGCCGGCGTGCCGATCGCGTGTTCGGGCGGGGTGAGCATGACATCCTGCTTGGTCTCGCGTCGCTCCGCCACGAGGCCGAAGTCGAGCACCTTCACGAAGTCGCAGCGCACCCCGGAGCGGCCCACGTAGATGTTCGCGGGCTTCACGTCGCGATGAATGAGCCCCTTCTCGTGCGCCTCCGCCAACGACTCGCAGACCTGGGCCAAGAGATGAATCGCGCGCGCGGGCGGCAGGGCGCCGAACCGGCGAACGAGCCGATCGCAGTCGAGACCCTCCAACAGCTCCATGATGTAATAGAACGTGCCGTCGTCGGAGACGCCGAAGTCGTAGAGCTCGATCGTGTGCGCGGAAGTGAGCGACGCGGTGGTCTTCGCCTCGAGTTCGAATCGCCGGATCATCGTGGCCGATGCGTCGGCGCTCACTCCCAGCATCGACTCCGGCCGGATGAACTTGATCGCCGCCTCGCGCGCCAGCAACTGATGCGACGCGCGCCAGACCTCGCCCATGCCGCCCTGCCCGAGCCGCTCGATCAATCGGTAGCTTCCCAGTTCTCGGGCTCGCGAGACGTCCGCGCCCAACCCCACCATGATGCGGGCGCAGGAATAGGCGAGCCCGACAACGATGAGGTTGGGCAATCCGTACGTCAGGAAGAACGAACTCGGCGTGAAGATGTGGGAGAGGCCCGCCTTCTGAAGCGAGTTCGCGATGATGACGCCGGGCGCCGTCGCCGACGCGAGCAGCGCCAGGAGCGTGCGGCCGGGCGGCGCCGGCACGACGATGGAATAGGCAAGCATCCAGATCGCGACCCACGACGGGGCGAGCGCGAAGAAGACGATCGGCGCGTTCACGAAGCGCTCGGCGCCGACGTACATGGAGAGCGCGATGCCGTAGCTCCCCACGACCTCGAACAGAAGCCCGAGGTGCATCTTCACGCGCCACGTCACGCGCGGGCTCGACGCGAGCGCCGCGACCACGAGGGCGATGAGGATCGACGCCGCGCCGGGAATCCAACTGCCCGGCGAGTCGAACTGCTTCGACATCTCCTGCGTGAGATTCGAGGGCGCGAAGTTGGCGAAGAAGTAGGCGAGGGCGTAGAGGAGCGCGATGTTGCGGAGTCGCCGGGGGAGCTGTTCCTGGAGGTGGGGAGGGAGCGTCCAGCCGGCGCGGGAAGCCGGTCCTCTAGCGCCGCGACCGCCGCCGGCGCGGCCGCCGGGAAGGAAGAGCGTCTCGCCGCCGCGTCGTTCACGCCGGGCCGCGCCGGCCGGCAGGGTGGCCGGTCCCGGTTCGACGAGGTTGCCGGCGTTCGGCGGCGTCACGGAAGCACCCCTTTCATCCGGCTCGCTCCGCGACCGCGGTCGCGCGCGCGAAGAGTTTCGGCCGCCGCCAGTTCTCGGCCATGGCCTCGAATTCGCGTTTGGGTCCCTTGTAGGCGAGCTTGTCGACGTTCACCTTCGGCTTGTCGGTCCGAAGTGTCGCGAGTTTCCGGAAGAGAAGCGCGTCGTCCCACTTCTCGCGCAGGACCGCGCTGAGCTTCTCGGCGCCGCGAAGCGTCACGTTCCACGAGGCGACGTCCTTCGGGATCTTCTCCAAGTGCTTATAGCGCGCGAGCACGGTGGAGGCCGACTTCGCGCCCCAGCCGGGGAGGCCGGGGTAGCCGTCGGCGCTGTCGCCCACCAGCGCCAGGTAGTCGGGGATCGACGCCGGCGGAACGCCGAACTTCTCCTCGATGCCGCGCGCGTTCAGGATCGCGCCGCTCCGCCGGTCGAGCATGACGATGCGGCTCCCGGTCACGCATTGCGCGAGGTCTTTGTCGGGCGAGCAGAGGAGCACCTGCTTCACGCGGCTGTCGGCGGCGGCCACGGTCGCGGCGGCGGCGAGCGCGTCGTCCGCCTCGACGTCCACCATTGGCCAGATCACGACCCCGAGCGCGGCGATCGCCGCTTCGAGCGGTTCGAACTGCTCCCAGAGCAGGGGATCGATGCCGGCGCCCGTCTTGTAGCCCGCGTACATGTCGTTCCGGAACGACTCGATGACATGATCCGTCGCGACGCCAAGGTGGGTCGCGTCCGCCTCGAGCATCCCGATGAGCGACTGGATGACGCCGACAAGGGCGCCGCACTCGTTCCCGGCGTTGTCCTTCATCTTGGGTACGGCGAAGAAGTGGCGGAAGAGTTCGTAAGTGCCGTCGACTAGATGGACTCGCATCAGGCCATTCCTCGATTCGGGTGCCGGGCGGGAACCGGGCCGAGTATAGGCCCCCACCGGCCGGACTCGCCACGGCGGGCTGGCGCGCCGGATCGCGCAATCGACGTTCCGCCCCCCGCATCCAAACCTAGGTGGTAAACTCATGGAGAAGCGGGACGCCACGGCGGCCCGCAACGTCATCAACCCAATGGGGGCGAACGGATTCGACGGAGTCGTGAACTCAGAATCGCGCGCCGAGGTGCCCGTGGCTCGTAAAACAATGGGCAAAAGTCAGAAGCCAATTCTGAATTGGCTCTCGCAGCCTAACTAGGCTGCTTGCGCTTGACCCGTCTGCGCCTGCCGAGGCGGGATCGGGCGTCATCAAGGTGGGCTAGTCCTCACGATTCGCCTGAGTCGGGGGGACGAAACTTCATCAGGCTAGCGATCCCGTGACCTAGTCTGGCAGCGTCCGGAGTCGCGAAATCTAGATGCTAGACTACGCGCGTAGTGCTTCTGTCGGATCGGCTTTCGGACGAGGGTTCAATTCCCTCCGCCTCCACCAATCATCCGGGGACCGGCTTCACGGCCGGTCCCTTTTCACTTCTCCTTGCGCCCCCGGCCCCGCGTCGTGCAGCATGCGGACGTTCGGAGCACCGGGCGCTCCACGCGCTTGGTCAGGGACGACCACGCCATCGGGAGGAGATCGCGTCATGATCCAGAGTTCCTCTCCGCTGATCCTCGATCGCTTCGCCGATTCGGTCCGCGTTCACCGACGCCGGATCGCCGCGCTCCTCGTATTCGCGACCATTCTCGGAGCCGGCCTGCTGGCCGCCGTCGTCCCCGCCTCGGCCGCGACCCTCACGCGCTATCCCTGGATCAACAAGCTCACGCCGACGTCGGTGCTCATCACCTGGCAGACCGACACGCCGTCGACGGGCACGGTCGAGTACAGCGAGGATCTCTCCTACTCTCTGACCGCCACCGACCCGGCGTCGACCGTGGATCACGCGGTTCTGATCACGGGGCTCACCGAAGAGACGCTCTACTTCTATCGGGTCGTCTCCGGCACCGAGCAGATGACGATCGGGGAGGATTTCTTCTTCACGCCGAGCCCGACGATGCCATTCATGTTCGTCGCGTTCGGCGACATCGGCCGCGCGACCACCGAGCAAGTCGCGCTGGCGGCGGAGATCGAGAATCTGGCGCCCGACCTCGGCATCCTCACCGGCGACATCATCTACGAGGCCGGAGAGGCGGTGAACTTCACGCCGCAGTACTTCGACATCTACAAGCCGACGATCGCGCGCGTCCCGTTCTACACCTCGCTCGGAAATCACGACCGTCTGACCGCGGACGGCCAGCCCTACCTCGACGCCTTCTACCTGCCGACGAACAGCGCGACCGGAACCGAGCGCTACTACTCCTTCGATCACGGCAACGCGCACTTCGTCTGCCTCCAGATCACGGTGGAGGACACGACGCCCGACGCGCAGATGCTCACGTGGCTCGACCAGGATCTCGCGGCCTCGGGCAAGATGTGGAAGTTCGTCTTCTTCCACGTGCCGGCCTACTCGAACAGCGGAACGCACGGCGGGGACGCGACGATCGCGGCGGCGCTCGAGCCGATCTTCCTCGCCCGCGGCGTGGACGTGGTCTTCCAGGGGCACAATCACTACTACACGCGCACCTACCCGCTCGTGAACGGCGTGCCGGTGAACGTCGCCTCGAACCCGGTCTACACGAACCCGAGCGGCCCCGTCTGGATCGTCACGGGGGGCGGTGGGCGCGGCCTCTACCCGATCGATCCGCTCAGTTCGATCGAAGCCTACTCGGCGAGCGTCCATCACGTGGTCGCGGTTACGATCGTCGATAACCAGCTCGGACTCGCGGCCCTCAAGGCGGACGATACGGTGTTCGACGCCATGACCATCACGAAGTCGCCGCCCACGGCCATCACGGTCGCCGGCTTCATGGCTTCCGCCGAGTCGGAGGGCATCCGATTGAGTTGGAATCGGACCGACGGCCGGAGCGACGGCGGGTTCTACATCGACCGCGCCCCGAGCGAGGCGGGTCCGTGGACGCGCCTCACGCCGGAGATGCTCCGCGGTTCGGGCGGCTTCGAGTTCGTCGACCGGACGGCCGAGGCGGGCGTCGAGTACGTCTATCGATTGACGATGGTGGACGGCAACGGGCAGGAGAGTCTCTCGACGCTCGCGAACGCCTCGCGCGCGCTCTACCACTTCGCGATCGACCGCCCGCGCCCGAACCCCACGCGCGGCGCGGCGTCGATTCCGTTCACGCTCGACCGGGCCGCGCAGGCGCGCGTGCTCATCGTCGACGTTTCGGGGCGCCTCGTCCGGACGGTCTCGTCGAGATCGCTCCCCGCCGGGCCTCACGCCGTGAATTGGGATGGGCGCGACGAATCGGGGCGAAGCGTCGCCTCGGGGATCTACTTCGCCGTCGTGCGCGTCGGCGATCGCGAGATGAAGACCCGCTTGGCGCTCCTCCGCTGATGGCCAAGGCGCCCGCCTCCGGGTCCGCGTCCGGCGCGCCGGCGCTCAAGCGGCAGATCGGCCTCTACGCGGCGACCGCGATCACGGTCGGCAGCATCATCGGTTCGGGCATCTTCCGCTCGCCCCACTCGGTCGCGCAGGAACTGACGAGCGCGCCGCTCATGCTCTTCGCGTGGGTGCTCGGCGGAGCGCTCTCGCTCTGCGGTTCGCTCGTCCTGGCCGAACTCGCGGTGAAGCACCCCGAGACGGGCGGCCTCTACGTCTTCATTCGCCGCGCGTTCGGCGACCGGCTCGGATTCGTGTTCGGATGGGCGAGCCTCAGCGTCATCAAACCGACCGTCATCGCCGCCATCGCGAGCGTCTTCGCCATCTACTTCTGCGAGGCGACGGGACTCCCGCACTCCTATCAATTCGCCGCGGGCGCGGCGGCCATCCTCTTCCTCACCGCGATCAACTGGCTCGGCGTGAAGGAGGGGACCACGACGCAGACGCTCCTCACCACCATGAAGGTCGCGGGCATTCTCGGGCTCTGCGGCGCCGCGTTCTTCCTGCCGCACGGGGGTCCGTCCGCGGCGGGGACGCCCGCCGCCGCGGTGGTCGCGCCTCACCCGCTCTTCCTCGGCATCGTGCTCGCCATGATCCCGATCCTCTTCGCCTACGACGGCTGGACCGACTCGACCTACGTGGCGGGAGAGATCGTGAATCCGAGGCGCTACATGCCGATCGCGATCCTGCTCGGGACGGTGGTCGTCGTCGCGGTCTACGTGCTGACGAACCTCGCCTACTTCGCCGTCCTCACGCCGGCGGAAGTGGCGAGCGTCGAGGCGGTGGGGAGCGAGACGATCCGGCGCATTCTCGGCGAGTGGGGCGGGCGCGCGCTCGCCGTGCTCGTCGCCGTCTCCACGTTCGGCACGGTCAGCGCGTCGATCCTCACCGGCCCGCGCGTGACGCTCGCGATGGCGTCGGACGGGCTCTTCTGGCGCCGCGCCGCGCACCTCGACGCCAAGCGCGGCACGCCCGATCTCGCGCTCTGGCTCCAGGCGGCCCTCTCCATCCTCTGGCTATGGTGCGCGCAGGGATTCGAGGACGTCTCGGGCTGGTTCGTGACGACCTCGTGGCTCTTCTACGGGCTCACGATCGCGGCGATCTTCGTGGAGCGCCGGCGCGAGGCGCGGGCGGCCGGCGGCTCGGGGAATGGGGCCGGGGCGGACATGGCCGAATCGGGCTCCTACCGCACGCCGCTCTACCCGATCACGCCGATCCTCTTCATCCTCGCGACGATCCTCCTGATCGGGAGCGACCTGACCGCGTCGGGCTGGCGGGCGGCGGCCGGGATCTTGATCGCGGCCTCCGGATTCCTGCTCTACCAGGTGTTCCTCGGGCGGAGGTCGGCGCGAGGGTAGTTCGTCACGCGCGGCGGCCCATGGCTCGCGCCGGTGACTCAGGGAGTCGGCCCCATCACCGCCGGATCGTGAATCCCAGGAAGGCGCGTAGATCCTCCGCGCCTTCCGAGAGGCCGCACTGCACCCCGGCGTCCCACTGAACATCCTCGCCGACCCCATACGTCGTCCCCAGGTCGAGCATCACCTCGCGGGGGCCTTCGTCCTCGGGGCGGAAGCGCGCCGCGAGTTCGATGAATCCGCCGAGGGAGCCCGCGAGGGCGCGGCTTACGGTCGCGGTGGCGAAGGCCTCGAGGTGCGTCGACGAGCCGACGGCGTCGCGCACGATGTCGCCCTGGAGCATGAGCCCCATGCCGGTTTCGCCGGAGAGAGGGAAGGCCACGGGGAGAATGAGTCCCCCCTCGAATCCGCCCGCGGTGAACGACTCGGAACCGGTGGGGAAGGAGACGAAGGGCATGAGGCCCCACGCGAGCCCCTCGGCGTCGTTGCCGCGTGCGTTCCACTTGAGCCGGAGCGTCGCGTCGCCGGTGCCGTGGTTCCGACCGCCAGGCGTCGGGATCGACTCGAGGCCGGAGAGGACGAGTTGGAGGTCGGTCGAACGGGAGAGCCCGCGCTTCAGGTTGAGGCCGACGAATTGCCACGCCGTGCCGCCGCCGTCGGGGCCGCTCGCGGCGGAGAGGAGTTGGAACTCCGCCTGATAGCGGCCGGCCTCGACGGAGTAGGGGCTCTCGGTTTGGTCGGGGCGGTCGGTGGAGAGTTCGCGCGCGTGGACCTGCGAAGGCGCGATGTTCGCGAGGACCGGCGCGGCGAGCAGGGCGGCGACCCAGAGGCCGCATCGGACGTTCGGCAGGTTGAACATAAAAGTTAGGATAGCCTAATCACCGCCGCCGTCAACCCCCGAGCCCGGCCCGGCCGGGACCCTACAACTCCCGCAGGCGCCTCGACGCGAACCCGGCCAAGCCGACGAGCCCCGCCGCCGCCCCGGTCACCCCGAAGAGCGTCGGCGCGTCGACGTACTCCAGCGCCAGCCCCGCGAGCCCCGACGAGAGCGCCGTCATCCCCACGACGACCACGTTCTGCAGCGCGAAGACGCGCCCGAGCCTCTCCTTCGGCACGATCCGCTGAAGGATGACCGACCGTGGAACGGTGATGAGAGGGATGACCATCGAGTGGAGGAACGAGACCACGATCAGGTAGGGGAAGGAGCGGCACCAGAGCAACGGGATGTACGTGATGCCGTCGAGCACGATTCCCACGAGAAGAAGCCGCCCGTACGAGATGTTCCTCGCGAACTTTCCGAGGAGGATGGTGCCCAGCCCCCAGCCGAGGCCGTAGGTCGCCTCCACCAGCGCGTACATCGCGGCGTCACCCTTCAACGTCTCCCGCACCATGACGGCGTTTCCCACGAGGGCCGGGCCCATGATGAAGAGGTTGTCGAGCGCCGTGAACGCGAGGAGGAGAAGGAGCGTCGTGTCCTTCCGGATCGCCGCGAGCCCCTCGCGGAAATCGTCGGCGGGTCGCGCGGGCGTGGTCGCGCGGTGCGCGTGCCCCACGTTCCCCATCGCCGCGATGATGAGGAGCGAGCCACCGTAGAGCCCCACCGCCACCGGAAACGCCGCGCCGACGCCTCCATGCTGGATCACGAAGCTCGCGGCGAGCGGGCCCGCGAAGAAGGCGGCCTGCTGCGACGTCTGGATGACCGCGTTCGCCGTCACGAGGCGCTCGCCCCGGACCAACTCCGGCAGGATGGAGTCGCGCGCGGGGTTGAAGAGGACGGCGGCCGTGGCGCAGAGGAACGCGATGGCCGTGAGCGAGGGCGCCGTGAGGGCGCCGACCGCGTAGAGGATTCCGCCGGCCGCCAGGAGAAGTCCCCGCGCGGCGTCGGCGTAGAGCATGACCTGTCGGCGGTTCCAGCGGTCGACCAGGAATCCGGCGACGACGCCGAAGATCAGCGCGGGAAGATAGGAGATGAGGGCGGCGAGGCCGGTGACCGACTTCGATCCGGTGATCTCGAGGAGCAACCAGATCAAGACGATCATGAAGATGGAGTCGCCGAACTGGGAGAGGAACTGCGCGGCGCCCAGAAGCGCGAACGGGGAAGGCCCTTTTCGGGCCTCCCCCGTCGCGTGTCGCGATTCCGTCACGATCGCCCGTCGATCGCGGTGACTAGGCGGGCTGGTGCTGGCGCGGCTGGAATTCCTTCGCCGAATTCTCGAAATCCCACATGAAGGGCGGCTCCACGCCGAAGCAGCGGAGATACGCGAAGAGCTGGCCCCGGTGGTGGAGATGCTCGTCGAAGATGATCTGGATGCAAACGAGCGCAGGGAAGTCCGTGGTCCACGGGTTCTTCACCATGCCCGTCGCCTGCGCGTCGGTCATGCCGCGAACGGCGGTGTCGGCGATCTTCCAGGTCTCTTCGTTCCACTTCATGAAGTCGTCGTACGGCTTGGCGACGGCTTCCTTCTCCATCTCGCCATAGTCGTCGATCACGCCCTTCACCGTGCCGGTGGCGACGGCGCGCATCGTGCAGGCCATGTGCGCGATCAACTCCTTCGGCGTGCGCATCCCGGGGATCGGATGGCTGTCCATCTTCTCCTTCGGGATCGCCTGGTAGACGCGAAGCGAGATGCCGTAGACGAGGCGCATCTCCTCCCACAGCGTCTGAATGTACGGATTACCCACGAGACTGCTCCTTTCGGAATTGTCGGAGCCGATCGGCTCCGCCGGCTAGTCCTTCGACGTGATGTCGAACGTGATCATGAAGCCGTTGCTTCCCTTGAACTCGAAGGCCTTGTCGGTGAGCCGATAGGCTTCGACTTCGTTCGGCATGAGGACGAATCCGTCGTTCCGCGGCGCGCCCCAGTACTTCAGATTGTGGATGACGACCGGATCGTTGGTGTTGCCGGCCCAGCGGTTCAAGACGACCTCGCCGTCCTTGCCGCCATTCAACTTCGCCACCGCTTTGTCCTTCGTGGCGGTCCACTCGATCGGCGCGTCGGCCCCGACCGCGAACGACTTCCACTTCACCGGGTAGAGCTTGCCGAGCGCCGTCGTGATGCCGGCGCGCTGCTCCTTCGTGACGGCGGGATCGAAGTGCACGACCGCCCAGTCCATCTCGCCGTCCGAGAACTCGGCGCCGAGATCCATCCCGATCCAGAACTTCGCGCCGTCGAGCTTCGTGGCGCCGTAGTTCCCCTTGTTGACGCGGAAGACGTTGTTCGCGCGGCAGAAGTGCTCGGCGGCGGCGCCGCCGTGCTCGGCGTGCGCGCCGGCGTGCGCCGACGGCTTCGTGCTGAAGTAGCACTGGCAGAACATCGGGCAGGAGCAGGCTTCGATGATCGTCGCGTTGAGCGACCAGTCGTCGCCTTCCTTCGCGACGGCTCCGGAGGGTCCGAAGGCGACGAGGGCGAAGGCGAACAGGGCGGGGAGGGCGAAACGGAAGTGCGTGAACCGAACGGACTGCATCATCGTTGGGGTCTCCCATCGGGTTCCGGTCGTCGTGCGCGGGGCCGGGCGGTCCGCGATCCGACCGGACAGGTCGGGGGAAGAGTACACCCAGCGGCGGCGCGGGGCGCGGCCGAAATGGGACCGGGGAGAG
>DASTSZ010000299.1:0-4870 GCA_035760425.1 Candidatus Eiseniibacteriota bacterium
GCCATGACGGTGATCCCGTGGGGCGACACCTTCTCCTTCCTCGGCCGAACGATCGGCCTCCACATCACCGACGTGAACGTGGCCGTTCTCTTCCTCCTCGGCACGACGTCGATGGGGGTCTACGGCATCGTCCTCGGCGGCTGGGCGTCGAACTCGAAGTACCCGCTCCTGGGCGGGCTCCGCTCCTCCGCCCAGATGATCTCCTACGAACTCGCGCAGGGCATCTCGCTCGTGCCGATCATCATGATCACGGGCAGCCTCTCGCTCGCCGAGATCGGGCGCGCGCAGGAGAAGATGTGGTTCGTCATCCCGCAGCTCTTCGGCTTTCTCATCTACACGATCTGCGCGGTGGCGGAGACGAATCGCGCGCCGTTCGATTTGGCCGAGGCCGAGACGGAACTGGTGGCCGGGTTCCATACCGAGTACTCGAGCATGAAGTTCGCGCTCTACTTCCTCGCGGAGTACGCGAACATGATGGTCGTCTCGGGCGTCGCCATCACCTGTTTCCTCGGCGCGTGGCACGGGCCGGTCCTTCCCGGACCCGTCTGGTTCCTCATCAAGCTGACCTTCTTCCTCTTCTTCTACATTTGGCTGCGGGCCACGTTCCCGCGCCTTCGCTATGACCAGCTGATGAGTTTCGGCTGGAAGGTGCTCCTGCCGGCGTCGCTCCTGAACATGGCGGTGACGGCGGTCGTCCTGGTGCTGAAGGGATAGCGCGAATGGCCCTCGAGTTCGTCCTCTTCGCCTTCTTCGCGATGGTCGCGGTCCTTTGCGCGCTCGGCGTCATTTTCCACCGGAACCCGGTGCACTGCGCGCTGCTCCTGGTCGGCGTCCTCCTGGCGCTCTCGGGGCTCTTCATCCTCCTGAACGCGCAGTTCATCGCGGCGCTCCAGGTGATCGTCTACGCGGGCGCCATCATGGTGCTCTTCCTCTTCGTTCTGATGCTCTTGAACTTCCGCGGGGAGTCGAGCGTGCTGTCGCCCGGCGCCGCCAAGGGATTCGGCTTCCTATTCTCGGTCCTGGTCTTCGTGGAGCTCCTTTGGACCGCGCTCTCGCCGAACGGCGGGGAAGGCGGCGGAATGGCGCCCCCGGCGTCGCTGCCGCCCGACTTCGGGTCGCCGGCGGCCATCGGACGCATTCTCTACACGACGTGGCTCTATCCGTTCGAGATCACCTCGATCCTGCTCCTCGTGGCGGTGATCGGCGCCGTGGTCCTGGCCAAGAGGAAGTTCGCCTGATGCCCGACGCCGGCGTTCCGCTCGTCGCCTATCAGATTCTCGCCGCGATCCTCTTCACGATCGGAGTCGTGGGGGTCCTGGTCCGCCGGAGCGCGCTCATCATCTTCATGTCGGTCGAACTGATGCTGAACGCCGTGAATCTCTCGTTCGTGGCGTTCTCGCGGCAGCACGGCTCGATGGACGGCCACATCTTCGTCTTCTTCGTCATGGCGGTCGCCGCGGCGGAGGTGGCGATCGGTCTGGCCATCCTGGTCGCGATCTTCCGCCAGAAGGAAACCGCCAACGTGGACGAAGTCCACCTCCTGAAGGGTTAGGCCACGATGTCCCTGAATCTTCTCTGGCTGGTGCCGACGCTTCCGCTCCTCGGGGCCGTCTTGAACGGCGTCGGGGCGGGGAAGTTGCCGCGGAAACTGGTCAGCGCGATCGGCGTCGGATCGGTCGGCGCGGCGTTCCTCATCGCGCTCGGCTGCGTCCAGTCGCTCCTGGGACTCCCGGCCGAGGACCGCTTCTTCCTCCAGACGCTCTTCTCGTGGATCGACTCGGGCGATCTCTCGATCGCGGTCCGCCTGGGGCTCGACCCGCTCTCGGCCGTCATGATGCTCGTGGTGACCGGCGTCGGGCTCCTGATCCACATCTACTCGACCGGCTACATGAATCACGAGAAGGCGTACGGCCGCTACTTCGCCTACTTGAACCTCTTCACCTTCTGCATGCTGATGCTGGTCCTGGCCGACAACTTCCTCGTCATGTTCTTCGGCTGGGAAGGCGTGGGGCTCTGCTCCTACCTCCTGATCGGCTTCTGGTATCAGAAGCCGTCGGCGGCGGAGGCGGGGAAGAAGGCCTTCATCGTCAACCGCATCGGCGACTGGGGCTTCCTGATCGGCCTCTTCCTCATCTTCGTCACGTTCGGCACGCTCGACTTCGGCCGCGTCTTCGCCGAGGCGCCGGGGCAACTCGCCATGGGCGGGGCGATGGTGACGGCGATCGCGCTCTTCCTCTTCGTCGGCGCCACCGGCAAGAGCGCGCAGATTCCGCTCTACGTCTGGCTCCCCGACGCCATGGAAGGCCCGACGCCGGTCTCGGCGCTGATCCACGCCGCGACGATGGTGACGGCGGGCGTCTACATGATCGCGCGCTGCCACATCCTCTTCGCGCTCGCCCCGACGGCGCTCCTGGTCGTGGCGATCGTCGGTGCCGCCACGGCGCTCTTCGCCGCGACCATCGGGCTCGTCCAGAAGGACATCAAGCGGGTGCTCGCCTATTCCACGGTGAGCCAGTTGGGCTACATGTTCCTCGCCATGGGCGTCTCGGCCTACACGGCCGGCATCTTCCACCTGATGACGCACGCCTTCTTCAAGGCGCTCCTCTTCCTCGGGGCGGGAAGCGTGATCCACGCGCTCTCGGGCGAGCAGGACATGGACAAGATGGGCGGGCTGAAGAAGCACCTCCCGAAGACGCACTTCACGATGCTCATCGCCACGCTCGCCATCGCGGGCGTCTTCCCGTTCGCAGGCTTCTTCTCGAAGGACGAGATTCTCTGGAAGGCGTTCAACAACGGCGGGCCGATCCTCTGGGCCTGCGGCGTCGTGGGCGCCTTCATGACCGCCTTCTACATGTTCCGGCTCTACTTCATGACGTTCCACGGCGCGGAGCGGCTCACGCCGGAGGCGAAACACCATCTCCACGAGTCGCCCAACAGCATGACGATGCCGCTCATGATCCTGGCGGTGCTGAGCGCCGTCGGCGGGCTCGTCCAGATTCCGCTCATGACGGGGGGCCAGCGGCTCGACGCGTTCCTCGAGCCGGTCTTCGCCGACCTGGCGCGCGTGGGCGAGGGGGTGGCGCACGGCGCGGCCACGCACGGCGCCGCCGCGCTCCAGACCGCCGCCGCGGCGCATGAGGCGGGCGGGCACGATCCCGGGCTCGAGATCACGCTCATGGTGATCTCGCTCGCGATCGCGCTCCTCGGCATCTTCGTGGCGCATCGCTTCTACGTGAAGGATCCGCAGGCGCCGCATCGCCTGGCGGAGCGCGCGCGGGGTCTCTACGACCTCCTCTGGAACAAGTGGTGGGTCGACGAGATCTACAACGCCCGCATCGTCCAGCCGATCGTCGAGTTCTCGAACCGGCTCTGGAAGGACGTCGACGCCGACCTCGTGGACGGCGCCGTGAACGGCGTCGCGAAGCGCGTGGAGCAGGGCTCGGGGTGGCTGCGGCTGGCGCAGACGGGCTACGTGCAGCTCTACGCCCTGATCATCACCCTCGGCATGGTGGTCGTGTTCGGCTACCTGGCGCTTCGATGACCACGACCCCGACGCTCCTGGGCTTCCCGCTCCTCTCGCTCGTCACCTTCCTGCCGACGGTGGGGGCGCTCCTGCTCCTCTTCGTGCCGTCGACGAAGACGGCGCTCGTGCGCGGCTTCGCGTTCGGCGTGACGGTGCTCACCTTCCTCGCCTCGATCCCGCTCTTCACGTCGTTCCACGTGGGGCAGCGGGGGATGCAGTTCGTGGAGAAGTCGCCGTGGGTGCCGAATCTGGGCATCCAGTACTACCTCGGCGTCGACGGCGTGAGCGTGCTCCTCATCCTCATGACGACGCTCCTGACGGCGGTCGCGGTCCTCTCGTCCTTCAAGGCGATCACGGAGCGGGTGAAGACCTACATGGCCCTCATCCTCGTCCTCGAGACGGGGATGATCGGCGTCTTCGCGGCGCTCGACCTGGTCCTCTTCTACATGTTCTGGGAAGTCGTCCTCATCCCGATGTATCTCCTCATCGGCGTCTGGGGCGGCCAGCGGCGCGTCTACGCCGCCGTGAAGTTCATCCTCTACACGGTGGCGGGAAGCCTTCTGATGCTCGTCGGCATCCTCTACCTCTACTTCGCGTACCACGCCTCGTTCGGCGAATACACGTTCGACCTGCTGCGGCTCTACGACACCCCGCTCGCGCGGTCGGCGCAGCTCTGGCTCTTCGGCGCCTTCGCCCTGGCCTTCGCCATCAAGGTGCCGATGTTCCCGTTCCACACCTGGCTCCCCGACGCGCACGTCGAGGCGCCGACGGCCGGTTCGGTGATCCTCGCCGGCGTGCTCCTCAAGATGGGGACGTACGGCTTCTTCCGCTTCGCCATGCCGCTCTTCCCGGAGGGGGCGCTCGCGTTCGCGCCCTGGATCGTCATGCTCTCGGTGATCGGCATTCTCTACGGCGCGCTCGTGGCCATGGTGCAGACCGACGTGAAGAAGCTCGTCGCCTACTCCTCGGTGAGCCATCTCGGGTTCGTCATGCTGGGGCTCTTCGCGCTCAACATGCAGGGCGTGCAGGGAAGCGTGCTTCAAATGATCAATCACGGCCTCTCGACCGGCGCGCTCTTCCTCGCGGTCGGGATTCTCTACGAACGGCGCCACACGCGGGAGATCAAGGAGTTCGGCGGCATCACGGAAGTCATGCCGTGGTTCGCGGCCCTCTTCCTCATCGTCTCGCTCTCGAGCCTCGGGCTTCCGGGGCTGAACGGCTTCATCGGCGAGTTCCTGATCCTCCTCGGCGCCTTCCGGATGAACCCCTGGATCGCCGGAATCGCGGCGACGGGCGTGATCCTCGGCGCCGTCTACCTGCTCTGGATGTTCCAGCGGGTGATGTTCG
>DASTSZ010000300.1:0-4652 GCA_035760425.1 Candidatus Eiseniibacteriota bacterium
TGCCTGCCGCTCGTCGAGCGCGAGGCCGGCGACGATCGGAACTTCGTGAAGAAGGGCGTCAGTTGGGCGCTCCGGATGATCGGTCGTCGAAACGCCCGCCTCAACGCCGCCGCCGTGAAAGTGGCGGAACGCCTCGCCGCCTCCGAGGAACCGGCCGCGCGATGGACCGGCTCGGGAGCGCTCCGGGAGTTCGAGAGCCTCAAGGCGCGCACCGCGAAGAAGGGGGCTGGGAAGGCCTCGAAGCGGTAGGGGTGACCAAGGGTCAGCGACCTCCCTGATCTTGTAACGAAATAATTGACAACATCTTAAAGCCTAGTTCAATCCCCGCATCCTTCGCCGTTGACTTCATTTAACCAACAGGTTAAATTGGCTGCATGATCCAAGCGAGCCACTCCGATCTCCTCGATTCCACCTTCGCCGCCCTGGCCCACCCGGCGCGCCGCGCCATCCTCGCGCGCCTTTCGACGGGCGAGGCCTCGGTGACCGAACTCGCGCGGCCGTTCGACATGACGCTCCCCGCGGTCTCGAAGCACCTGAAGGTGCTCGAGCGCGCCGGACTCATCTCGCGCGGCCGTGACGCGCAGTGGCGCCCCTGCCGCATCCACGCCACGCCGCTCCGCGACGTGTCGGACTGGGTGGAGCCGTACCGGAGGCTCTGGGAGGAACGTCTCGATCGACTGGAGAACTATCTTCGCGAACTCAAAGCGCAGGAGAAGGACGATGACGACCGAGAACCGAAATAAGGCGGGTGATTCCTCCGTCCCCGCGATGACCCCTCCCGGAGCCGCGCCCGAACGCGAATTCTTGATCTCTCGCGTGTTCGACGCGCCGCGCGCGACCGTCTTTCGCGCGTGGGTCGAACCGGCGCGGGTGGCGAAGTGGTGGGGCCCCGAAGGAATGACGAATCCCATCTGCGAAGTCGACGCGCGCCCCGGCGGCGCCTATCGCATCGTCATGCGTTCGCCGGACGGCGAGGAGTACCCGATCCGAGGCGTCTTCCATGAGGTGGCGGAGCCGGAACGCCTCGTCATGACGATGGACGTCTCCGAGCATCCGCCCGAGTGGCAGGACATGGTTCGACCGAATCGCGCGCCGGGGGACGACAACCCCGCCGGCATGCTCCTCACCACGGTCACCTTCGAGGATCTCGGCGGAAAGACGAGGCTCACCATCCGGACTCTCTTCGAGACGGTCGCCATTCGCGAGGCCATGGTCGGGATGGGCATGAACGATGGATGGTCGTCGAGCCTCGCGCGCCTCGCGGCGGTGGTGGAGGCGCGATGACCGACACCCCCGACACCTCGGACCGCGAGATCGTGACGACTCGCGTCATCGACGCGCCTCGCGAACTCGTGTTCAAGGTCTGGACCGAGCCGGAGCACTTGGCGCAGTGGTGGGGACCGGACGGATTCACCACGGACATCCAAGAGATGGACGTGCGGCCCGGGGGCGCGTGGAAGTACTTCATGAACGGGCCCGACGGCGTCCGCTTTCGGCACGAGAACGTCTTCCTCGAAGTCGTACCGCCGGAGCGGATCGTCTACGATCACATCACCGGTCCGACCTTCGTCGCGACCGCGACCTTCGAGGAACTGGAGGACGGGCGCACGCGCCTGACGCTTCGCATGGTTCTCGATTCGGCCGAGAAGCGGGATCGGGTCGAGCGGGAGTTCGGCGCGATCGAAGGCGCGCGGCAGATGATGGCGCGCCTCGCCGAGTACCTCACGAAACTCTCCCTCACGAAAGGAGGCGGGCGATGAACACGAGCCGCTTCATACCGATCGCGTTCACGCTCCTGCGCGTCGTCGCGGGACTTCTCTTCTTCCATGCCGGGGCGATGAAGCATCTCGGCTGGTTCGGCGGCATCCCCGGTTCCGACGGGCACCCGGTCGCGCTCTTCACGCAGGTCGGAATCGGCGGCGTGCTCGAATTCTACGGCGGGCTTGCCATCATGCTCGGGCTCTTCACGCGCCCGATCGCCTTCGTCCTCTCGGGCGAGATGGCCGTGGCGTATTGGCAGTTCCACGCCCCCAACGGCACGTGGCCCATCCAGAATCACGGCGAGACCGCCGTACTCTTCTGCTTCCTCTTCCTCTACATGGCCGCGAAGGGCGCGGGCGAGTGGAGTCTCGACGCCGTTCTCGCGCGGCGGCGCGCCGCGGCGAAAACGTAGACGCGGAGGCGGCGCCTCGGGGTATGCTCCGGGAGTGCGGTCCGGCTTATCGGGCCGCCGATCATAGGAGGAATGCATGAACGGATTGAATTCGAACGTCGGTTGGGGCCGCCGCTTGGCCGCCGTCGCGATGATCGCCGCGCTGGCGAGCACCGGGTGCGGGAAGGGAACGGCCGAGGCCGACAAGGAGAAGTCGGAGACGATTCTCGCCGGCACGACATTCGTCGGCTCGCTCCAGAGCACGGTCGACACGGGTAAGAACGCGGTCGGCGACAAGATCACCATCCGCACGCTCGAGGACGTTCGCATCAACGAGATGACGGTCGTCCCCTCGGGTGCGACCATCAACGGCGAAGTGACGCACATCGAAGGCGTCGGTCGGATCGCGGGCGGCGCGGAGCTGACGCTTCGCTTCACCGAACTCGTGATGCCCGACGGGAAGAGCTACGCGATCTCCGCGGAGCCGTTCCGCGTGAAGGGCAAGAGCGAGGGCAAGTCGAGCGCGCTCCAGATCGGCGGCGGCGCGGTCGCCGGCGGCGTCCTGGGCGGCGTGCTGGGCGGCAAGGACGACATCGCGAAGGGCGCCGCGGCCGGGGCCATCATCGGCACGGGCGTCGCGATCGCCACCAAGGGCGACCAGATCGTCCTCCCGGCGGGGCAGAAGATGAAGGTGACCCTCGACGCGCCGGTCACGGTCGTCACGAAGCCCGCCGTCACGTCCTAACACCCGCTTCGCAGCACGGATTCGACAGGGGCCTCGGTGGCGAAAGCCGCCGAGGCCCTTTTGCGCCATCGGGCATTTGGGAACAATTGTCTCCCCGAATGTACGCGAACGATACAGATCCATATCAACCAACCCCAATACCTGCATTGAGTTAGCCTCGGGCACGGCTCCTGCTATTACAGAAGGGCGAACCACTCAGTAGCGTGCCTGCGGGGGCGGGCGCGTCCATCTCTTCAAGCCTCACATCGTGACGGACTTCCAGAAGGAGAGTGGCGATGCGACTACGCCGCTACGCTCGACTTTGCTGCTTCATCGCGGCCCTCGGCCTCCTGCCGACGGCGCGAATCGCATTCGCCGCCGGCTCCTCGACCGACGCCTCCCTCATGGCGGCGATCGGAGTCGGTCGCATGGGCCGGGAAACGCCTCGAAAGGTCGTGTCGCCGAACGGCTCGGCCAGCGTCTTCGTCTCCCTCGACGGCGTGCAGGTGGAGCTCCTGCTCGAGCCCTACTCGCTCCGCCGTCCGAGCGCGCAGGCCTTCATCGAGGGCCCCGGGGGCGTCCGCACGCCGATCCAACTCCCGCCCAGCAAGACCTACCGCGGCACCGTGCGCGGCGACGCCGGCGGTGTGGCGGCGGTCACGCTCGACGGCGACGCCATCCGCGCGCGCATCATTCTCGACGACGGGAGCGATTGGTACGTGCAGCCGCTACCCGACGGCCTCCCGGGCGAACACGCCGTCTATCGTTCGGCGGACGTCGTCGTTCCCGCCGGCGTCTGCGCCGCGGGCGATCCCGTCGAGAGCGGCGGGCGCGAGCCGCTCGCGGCGCCCCAGGCGCAGGCGAGCGGCTGCGTCGACGCCGACATCGCCATCGAGGCCGACTATCCCTACTACGTCTGGAACGGCAGCTCCTCGAGCCAGACGATCGGGGACATCGACGCCGTCATGAACTCGGTCGAGCTGATCTACGCCCGCGACGTGAAGATCGGCTACAAGATCACCAACTACCTGATCCAGACGACGAGCGGGAAGTACTCCGCCACCGACGCCAACACGAAGCTGACGCAATTCCAGACCTGGTGGAACGCGAACCAGGGAAGCGTCGTTCGGGACGTGGCGCACCTCATGTGCGGCACGATGGGGCCGGGACAGCTCGGCGTCGCGTATTACTCCGTCATCTGCCAAACGAGCCAGGCGTACGGCGTCTCCAACTCGACGTGGAGCACCAACTGGGCCTATCGCTGCGCGGTGCTCGCGCACGAGCTGGGGCACTTCCGGCTGCGCCACGTCGTGAAGCGCATCGCGTGGATCTTCGCGGCGAGTCTCGCGTTCCTGTGGCTGCTCGACTTCGTGATGGGGCAGGACTGGTTCTACGCAGGGGTCAACGTCGAAGCGCGTTCCATCGCCGTCGCCCTCGTGCTGTTCTTTCTGATCCTGCCGAGTTTTACTTTCCTGCTGCAGCCGGTTTTTTCGAGCTACTCGCGCAAGCACGAATTCGAAGCGGACTCCTACGCGGCCCAGAACGCCTCTGCAAACGACCTCGTGTCCGCGCTCGTGAAGCTTTACAAGGACAACGCATCGACGCTCACGCCGGACCCGGTCCATTCGGCTTTCTACGACTCGCATCCGCCGGCGCTGATCCGCATCGCCAAGCTCCAACGAAGTAGTGCTTGATGCACTTTGGAGGGTGCCATGGACGATCTCACAAACCGTAAGTGCAAACCGTGCGAAGGCGGGGTTTCGCCGCTGAAGCCGG
>DASTSZ010000301.1:0-4731 GCA_035760425.1 Candidatus Eiseniibacteriota bacterium
TCGCGGAGGATCCCGACCACTTCGTCCAGTGGCTCCGCGAGGACGGCCGGGAACAGGCCGCGACCTGGCGCTCGCTCACCGTCCCCGACGCCTTCGTGCCGCGCGGACTCTATGCGGCCTACTTAGAGGACGTGCTTCGCCTCTCGCTGGAGCGCTCCGATCCGGGCGTGGTGCTCGAAATCCAGTCCGAGGAGATCAACGACCTCGTGCGACGGGGCGCGGGGTGGAGGCTGCTCGGCCGAAGCGGCGCCGCCTGGATCGCGAGCGTCGTCGTTCTCGCGCTCGGCTACCGTCCGCCGGGACTCCCGAACGGGATCGCGCGCTCGCTGGCGAGTCACCCTCGCATGATTCTCGATCCGTGGGAGCGGGGCGCGTTCGAGGCGGTTCTGCCGGATGACGCGGTCGTCGTGGTCGGCGCGCATCTCACGATGGTCGACGTCGCGCTCACCCTCGACCGTCAAGGGCACCGCGGGAGCATCGTCGCGGTCTCGCCGCGAGGGCTCATGCCGCTCTCGCACGGGCCGAGCGACCCCGCGTACGTCGCCGTCGATCTCGATACGCCGCCGGTGACGGCGCGCGGGTTGTTTCACCGCGTGCGTGCGGAAGCCCAGGCCGAAGAGGCGCAGGGGGGTTCGTGGCGCTCGGTCGCCGACGCCGTGCGTCCCTTCGTGCCGCGGCTCTGGTCGGCGATGCCGGAACGCGAGCGAGCGCGATTCCTCCGCCATGTTCATCCCTACTGGGAGGTGCACCGGCATCGCATGGCGCCGGCGATCGCGTCGCACGTGGAGGGGATGCGGGCCGAGGGGCGCCTTCGCGTCATGGCGGGCCGAATCGTCTCGACCACGGCGCACGCGGGCGGGTTCTCGATCGACGTTCGGCCGCGCGGCCGGGGCGAGATCGCGACGCTCCACGCCGAGTGGCTCGTGAACGCGACCGGACCGACCGTTCGCTACGCCGAGGATCCGACGGTGCTCCTCACGCGACTTCTCGAAGGCGGAATCGTACGACCCGGGCCGCTCGGGCTCGGGCTCGACGCGAAGCCGGGCGGCGCGCTCGTCGACCGGAAGGGCGATCCGCACACGGACCTCTTCACGCTCGGGCCGCCGCTGCGCGGTCTGCTCTGGGAGTCGACGGCCGTGCCGGAGATTCGCCTCCAGGCAGCCGATCTGGCGCGGTCGCTCGTGGGGACGATGGGGTTGGACCGCGCGTAGGCGCTAGCCGAGCGGGCGAAGGCGGCGCCAGACGTCGCGCAGGAGCGCGATCGAGCCGGGCGCGTGGCCCGCGTAGTGATTGTTGAAGAAGCCGAAGACCTCGATGTTCCGCTCCAAGATCGCCGCCAGCGCCGGGACCCACCGCTCCATCTCCGACTCCCGATCGAGAATCAGCTTCTCCCACGTCTCGGTCTTCGCCTCGATGCCTCGGCGATCTCCGAGCCAGCGAACGTACGTGAAGTCGGCCGTGATCGGATCGGGCCCCTTCATCACCTGGTCGATCGGCGGCATCCAGGGATGATCGATGAGCGCGAACGCGACGCCATGCTCGCGAAGGAGCGAGAGGAAGGGCTCGGTGACCCAGGTCTTGTTTCGGATCTCGACGGCGAAGCGGCGGTCGCGCGGCAGCGCGGCGAGCACCGGCTCGAGCCGCGCGAGGAAGGGCTTCGCCGACGCGAACGCGTCGCGCCGGAAGTAGGGGAACTGGAAGAGCAGCGGCCCCAGCTTATCCCCCGCCTCGCTCATGGCGTCGAGAAAGAGATCGATCTCCTCCTGCGCGTCGACGAGCAGCTTCTCGTGCGTGATCACTTGCGGCACCTTCGCCGAGATGCGAAAACCGTCCGGGACTTTCGACGCCCAAGTTCGCACTTGCGCGGCCGAGGGTATCCGGTAGAAGGTCGCGTCGATTTCGACGGTTTCGTAACGCCGGGCGTAGACGGCGAGGAAATCGCCCGATTTCGTGCCCGCGGGATAGAAGGGGCCGACCCAGGACGGATCGCTGAACGACGACGTTCCGAGGTGAAGACGCGGATGGACCGGCGCGTCGCCGGAGCGCGAGGGAGTCATGGAGACTAACGGTACCGCGGGTGGGGGCGTGGCTCAAGGGCGGCACGCGGGTGGCTCGACGGCCGGCCGCTTCCTGTGGGGCGCGGGCACCTCGTCTCATCAGGTCGAGGGCGGCAACACGCGGAACGACTGGTGGGAGTGGGAAGAGCGTCCCGGGAAGATCCAAGGCGGCGCCAAGTCGGGACGGGCCTGCCTCCATTGGGAGCGCTACGAGGAGGACCTCGATCTCCTCCGCGCGCTCGGCCTCGACGCCTACCGCTTCTCCGTCGAATGGAGCCGCCTCGAGCCCGAGCCGGGCCGCTATGACGAGACGGCGCTCGCCCACTATCGCGCCGTCGCCGCCGCCTGCCGGGCGCGCGGCATCACGCCGATCGTCACGCTCCACCACTTCACGAATCCGCGATGGTTCTCGGCGCTCGGGGGGTGGGAGACGCACGCCAATCTTCCTCACTTCGTCCGCTTGGCGCGGTGGGTCGGCGCGGGCTTGGGCGATCTGGTCGACCACTGGGTCACGGTGAACGAACCGGAGGTGCTCGGCTTCTACGCCTATGACGCGGGAACGTGGCCGCCCGGCGTGGCCGACCGATCGCGGGCGCTCGTCGTGATCGCGAATCTGTTGGAGGCGCACGCGCTGGCCTCGCACGCGTTGCGCGATTCGGACAAGGTCGACGCCGACGGCGACGGGCGGGCCACGGTGATCGGCGTGGCGAAGCACTGGATTCTCTTCGAGCCGAAGCAGGCGTGGAATCCGTTCGATCGCGTGGCCGCCATGGTGCAGCATCGCGTCTTCAACGAAGCCGTCGTGCGCGCGCTCGCAGGGGGACCGGTCGATCTCTCGATCCCCGGCGCGAAGCCCGTCTGCCGGCGCGTCGACTCGATGGCCGGCTCGTCCGACTTCCTCGGCTTGAACTACTACACGCGGTGGATGGTCTCCCTCTTCGGCAAGGAGCCCCGCAGCGCCAAGGCGGGCGCGCCGGTGAGCGATCTCGGGTGGGAGATTCTCCCCGCGGGCATCGAACGCGCGATCGCCGAGTGCGGCGCCTTCGGGCTTCCGATCCTCATCACCGAGAACGGCCTCGCGGACGGCGCCGATCGCTGGCGCGGCGAGTTCATTCGCACGACGCTCGCGGCGATCGATCGCGCGCGCGCGGCGGGCGCCGACGTTCGCGGCTACATTCATTGGTCGCTGATGGACAACTTCGAATGGTCGGACGGCTACGAGGGGCGCTTCGGACTCTACGCGGTCGACTTCGATCATCCCGAAGGGCCGCGCGTGCCGCGGGCGAGCGCGCGCGTGCTGGCGGAGGAGGTCGCGAAACGGCGTTCCCCTTCCTCGTAATGAGTTTCGAAATGATTCACGGGTGATTTCTTCCGCATAATCCGGAACGTTTCGCGTCCGAGTAACTCCTACACCCGCACCGTGCACGAAACTCCACACTGCTGCCGCGTGGCGCACGCCCCGGACGGTGCCTCGATTCGACCACCTCGTAAGCGCCTATCGTGTAGCGTCTTGCGGCGGCCCGAAACTTCCCATCGTGGCACGCGGTTTGCAACGAGAGGGGGGCGAGGCCCTGGATAGGGCCACTTCTCAAACGTTCAGGAGGACAACATGAAACGCAGCCTCTACGCATTTGCCGCGGCTGCGGTGCTCGCGGCAACACTGACGACGACGGCGCAGGCCGCTACCAGCGTCGACCTCCGAGTTTCGGTGGGCGATCGCTACGATGGCGCCACGCTCGCCTTCCGGAGCGAGCCGCGTGTGGTTCTCGTGCCCGACACGAAGGTCTATTACGTACGCGACCGCGACTGCGATCTCTATCGCTACGGGCGCTACTGGTACTTCGTGGAAGACGGCTTCTGGTATCGCGCGTCGTCGTGGCGCGGACCGTTCGTGCACATCCGCGTCGGCTCGGTGCCGCGCTCGGTGGTCACGGTGCCGGTGAAGTATCGCCGCCATTGGAAGAACGGCCCGCCGTCGCACGCGGTGGCGCAGGGTTACTACAAGGATCGGGACCGCGACGGCGATCGCGATCGCGGGCGCGGCCACAAGCGCCACAAGCACTAGCAGTCGGTCGTCGCGAGCGGGGCGCGCCGAGAGCGCGCCCTCCGCGACGAATCTCGTCGAGGGAACGCGAAGGGGACCGCAGGTGCGGTCCCCTCTCTGCTTTGCACAGCGGCACCGAGCCTTTCAACCGTCTCCTACCCCCGCACGGCTCCACCCGGTCCGGACGCACCCGCGCCCCGCGCCGCCCACCACCGTTCGAGCGGCGGCGCCACGCGATCCGCGACGATGGCGATCGCGATCCCCGCGATGATGTCGACCACCCAGTGGTGCCGCAGATAGACCGTCCCCGCGATGAGCCCCGCCCCGAAGAAGAGCATGACCGGGAAGAACCACCGTAGATGCCGCCACGCCAGGAGCGTCGCGAGGAACATGACGCCGCAGTGGAGCGACGGGAACGCGCCCTTCGCGGTGAGCGGCACGGCGGCGGTGGCCGCGCGCGTGGCGTCGAGGAACGGGATGAACCCGACGAGCGGCGGCCCGAAGAGTTCGGGGATCGTGTAGCGCGGCGGTCCGGCCGGGAGCGCCACGTAGCCGATGTAGCCGACGTAGAGACAGAGCACGATGCTCACGAGCGTCTCGCGGAAGGACTGCCACTCGCCCCGCAAGTAG
>DASTSZ010000302.1:0-4133 GCA_035760425.1 Candidatus Eiseniibacteriota bacterium
TCGCGATCGCGGCGCGCGGCCGAGGGGCGGGCGGCGAGGCCTACCGGCTGTTCCTTCAAGGCCGGTACTTCGTCAATCGGAGCACGCGGGACGATCTGGCGAAGGGGATCGGCTTCCTCATCGAGGCCCTTCAAGCCGATCCGTCGTTCGCGCTGGCCTGGGCGGAACTGTCGGGCGCCTATGCGATCGAGGCCGGCTACGGGTGGTATCCGGTGGAGGCGGGGAACGAACGCGCCCGGAAAGCGGCGGAGCGCGCGCTCGCGCTCGAACCCGATCTCCCGGAAGGCCACGCGAGGCTCGGCGCGGTCCAGATGAACTACGATCGCGACTGGAAGGCGGCGGAAGTCTCCTTCCGACGCGCCCTCGACGTCGCCGCCGGGAACGCCTTCGTTCTGCGGCTCGCCGGAAATCTGACTTCGAATCTCGGACGGCTCGACGAGGCGATCGCGCTCTACCGGCGCGCCGTCGAGCAGGACCCCCTGAGCCCCGCGGGCTACCAGAGTCTCGCCATCTCGTATCACGCGGCCGGCCTCCTGAAGGAAGCGGAGTCGGCCTTCCGCATGTCGCTCGAACTCGCGCCGCAACGAATCGGCCCGCGCTTCGGACTCGCGATGGTGCTGCTCGCGCGGGGGCGCGCGGACGAAGCGCTGGCGGAGGCGGAACGCGAGCCGGAGGAGGTCTTCCGCCTCTTGTCGTCCGCCGTGATCCTGTACGCCCTCGGCGATCGGGCGGCGTCCGACGTGCGTCTTCGCGAATTGATCGAGAAGTACGCCGACGGCGGCGCCTACCAGATCGCGGAGGTCTACGCCTCCCGCGGGGAGCGCGACGCCGCGTTCGAGTGGCTGGAACGCGCGTTCGAGCAGCGCGACGGCGGGCTCTCCGAAATGAAGCCGGAGCCGGCGCTTCGGTCGCTTCACGGGGATCCGCGCTGGAGCGATCTCCTGCGGCGCATGGGGTTGCCCGAGTGACTCGCCCGGCGGCGCGGCCGGCGCGCGCGCGGGCCGGCGACGCGGCGGGTCGTTCGCCGGATCCAAAATCCTCGAGCCTCGTTCGCGCATCCAAGTCCTTATCCCGGGGCAGGGGCCCCGGACCGAGGAGGTTTCATCCATGAAGAGCGTCACCGCGCTCCATCACGTCACCGCCATCGCCGGACCCGCGCAGGAGAATCTCGATTTCTACGCGGGCGTTCTGGGGATGCGGCTGGTCAAGCGAAGCGTCAATCAGGACGATCCCGGCACCTATCATCTCTTCTACGCGGACGCCGAAGGGCACGCCGGAAGCGATCTCACGTTCTTTCCGTGGCCCGAGATGGCGCCGCCGCGGCCGGGGCACGGCCTCGCGAACGAAGTCGCGCTCGCGGTTCCGCCCGACTCGCTCGGCTACTGGGGCGACCGCGTGTCCCGCTACGGCGGATTGGTCGGCGGAATCGAGACGCGGTTCGGCGAGAAGGCCCTGCCGTTCGCCGACCCGCACGGGCTCAAGGTCGCGCTCGTCGAGACCGCCGAGCCCTCGCACCGGTCGTTCACGCCGTACGACGCGAGCCCGGTGCCGCAGGCGAAGCAGATCCGAGGTCTGCACGGGGCGCGCTTGGTGGAACGGTCGCTCCCTCCCACGACTTCGTTTCTCGAGGACGTGATGCAGTTCAAGCTCGTCGGTACGGAGGGCGCGTGGCATCGCTATTCGCTCGCGGCCGGCGGGTCGGGAACCTTCCTCGACGTGTCGGAACTTCCGCAGATGCAGCGCGGCATGTGGGGCGTCGGCGCAATCCATCATCTCGCGTGGCGCGTCGACGACGACGCGCACGAGCTCGCGGTTCGGGAACGGATCGAGAAGGCGGGCGCGAGGCCGACGCCGGTGATCGACCGGTTCTGGTTCCGGTCGGTCTACTTCAAGGAGCCGGGCGGCGTGCTGTTCGAATTGGCGACGGACGGACCGGGGTTCGGCGTCGACGAAGAGGCGGCGCATCTCGGCGAGCGTTTGGTGCTGCCGCCGTGGCTCGAGCCGCGCCGGAAGGAGATCGAGTCGGCGCTGCCGGCCTTGACCATGCCGAACGAGGCCGAGTCGCCGCGCTGAGGCGATAGCGACGAACGAAGCAATGGAGGGGACACCCGGCGCCGCGAGAACTCGCGTGCGCCGGCCCTTCAACTCCCGCCCCATGCGCCGCTTATAAATAGTTCGCGAATTAAGTAGCCAGCAGCCGCACCCTAGGCTAAAGTAGCGAACGTAATAACTCCCCAGTAGTTTCCGCGACCGCGGAGATTCCGAGGTCACGGCTCGAAACGGCAACAGGCCTGCGAACCGGATGAAGAGGTCCGGCCGCCCGCAGTCGCATCGGCCCGCGCCGCACCCCTCCCGCCAATCGACTGATCCAAGTGGAACCTACGATTCGCGCGCGTCGGCTCGTCTTGCCGTGTCGCGGGAATCCACCTACGCCGGAGTGCGCCTTCTCGCGCCCGGTCTCACGAATCGCCAAGGAGTTCATGATGACCCGACTCAAGCCGTTGCAGACCGCCGCACTCCTCCTCGCCGTCTTCGCCGCACTGGCCCTGTCCGCCAGCCCCGCCGCCGCCTCGATCCCCGACGCCGACATCAACGGCGCCAACAACCAGCTCGGGTTCGGGGCGTTCGACGGCGCGTACGGCCGTGTTCAATTCGGCCTCTCCGGACGGAGCGCCATCGGCGCCTACGCCGGCAGCGACGCAAACGATCTCTACTTCGGGGACTTCGGCGACGGCGACCGCCGCTTCGACTCCGACCTCCTGGTCGGCGGGCACTACATGGTGCAGTTCGTCGAAGGCGTGAACGGAAACCCGAATGTCGCGTTCATCGCCGGCGCCTTCGCGAATCGCGCGGGGCTGCGGCCGGAAGTCGGACTCGCGCTATCGGCTCCGCTCGGCAATCGGTGGGTCGGCCGCCTCAACGCCGTCTACGGGCCGTCGTGGGGGATCGAGGCGGGCTACAACTTCTCGCCGAACGTCCAGGGCACATTCGGCGTCACGGGGATGGGACTCGTCGGGCTCAACGTTCGATTCTAGTCGCCGGCGCCCCGCGGGCTTCGACCCGTGGGGCGCCGAGCTTCATCCGGGCGGGCCGCTTGCGCAGGTCAACCGCGGTCGACGGCGAGCCGTCAGGAACACGAGAATTATTGTCTCGCCGCCGTGTAGGAAGGGTGCGTTTCCCTCCCCTCGCTGCTATGCTCTCTCCATGGCGCGATTCCTCGTGAAGACCGAACCCTCGACCTACTCCTTCGCGGATCTCCAACGTGACAAGCGAACCGTGTGGGACGGCGTGACGAACGCCGCCGCGCTGATCCATCTCGGCGCGATTCGCAAGGGGGACAGCGTCATCGTCTATCACTCGGGGGACGAGAAGCAGGCGGTCGGTCTCGCGATCGCCGTGTCCGACGCCTACCCCGATCCGAGGTTGAAGAACCCGAAGCGCCCCGTCGTCGATCTCGAGGCGGATCGAGCGCTGCCGGAGCCCGTCACGCTCGCGCAGGTGAGGGCCGACGCGGTGCTCCAGCACACCGAGCTGGTGCGATTCTCCCGCCTGTCGATCATGCCGTTCACCGAGGCGCAATTCCTGCGACTCCTGAGGCTCTCCGGCGCGAAGTAGTCCCCGCTTGGAAATCGTCGTCACGCGAATGCGACTGATCCCGCTCTTCCTCGCCGCACTTCTGGTCACGAACTCGGCGCTCGCCTCCTCGCTCGACGGTTTCATCCGATCCCTCGAGGGCGGAGAATCGGTCGCGTTCGCGCGAGTCTCGCTCCTCGCCGTGCCTTCGGCCGGCGCGGCCGCCGACTCCGCCGGCGGGGCGGTGGCGCTTCCGCTCCCGGCCCGCACGCTCACGAACGCGGCGGGGTACTACGCTCTCCTCGGGATTCCCCCGGGCGATTACCGGCTGCAGGTGCGCGCCGTCGGCTACCGCGAGCGCGAGCAGCTCGTCACCATCGGTGTGGAACCGCGCCGCCTCGACGTCGCGCTCGAGACGGCCCCCTTCCAAGTGCCGACCGTCACCGTCACCGGCGACAGCACGCGCGTCCGAGAGCAGGAACTCCAGTCGGGGTTCTCGGAGATCTCCGCCAAGCAACTCGCCCGCATCCCCGCGGTCGGCGAACAGGACATCATCCGCG
>DASTSZ010000303.1:0-2768 GCA_035760425.1 Candidatus Eiseniibacteriota bacterium
CCAAGATCGCGTTCCAGCGCGCGCTGAAGATCAATCCCGAGGACGCCGCCGCGCACTACAATCTCGGCAGCTACTACCTCACGATGGGGAAGCGCGATGACGCGCTCGGCGAGTTCAAGCGCGCCACCAACGCGAATCCGCCCATCGCCGACGCCTTCGTGAGCGTCGGCCTCATCGAGGCGGAGACGGGCGCGCTCGACCAGTCGATCAACTCGTACCGGAAGGCGCTCGCGATCGACTCCACGAACGTGCGCGCGCTCTGCAATCTCGGAAACGCCTACTACAGCCAGGGCCGTCACGCGGACGCGACCGCGCTCTACCGGAAGGCGCTCCGCCACGACAAGGAGAACCAGGAGGCGATCTACAACCTGGGCGTGGCGTTCGCCGACGCGGGCATCTACGCTTCGGCCATCTCCTACTGGCAGCGCGTGGTCGGGATCGACTCGCTCTCCGTCGTGGCCGAAAGCGCGCGAAACAGCATCCAGGTGTTGCAGGAGTACCTCGACCAGCAGAAGAAAGCGGCCCCCGCGACCAAGTGACCGCGGCGGCCACGACCATTCCGGCGCTCGGAACGCCGCTGCGTCACCCAGGGAGGCAACGACCGATGCACCAGCGTGGCACGCGACACTTCGGCCGCATGACCGCCGTCACCGCGGCGCTCCTCCTCACCGCCGTCGGCTGTTCCGGATCGCGACCCTCTTCGCCCGCCGCGGGCGGCGGCGGCGCGACCGCCTCGGCCTCCACGGCCGCTCCGGCGCGGACCCACGTCGCGGCGGGGAACGATCTCCTGCAGCGCGGGTCGCTCGAGGACGCGGAGCGCGAATTCAGGATCGCTCTCGAGTCCGAACCGAACAATCAGGACGCGCTGGCGGGGCTTGGGCGGGTGCAGGTGAGGCGGGGGCAGTACTCCGACGCCGTGCCGCTCCTCGAGCGAGCCACCCGGGTGTCGTCGCAGATGGTCTCGGCCTTCCAAACGCTTGGCGACGCGCACCTCGCGCTCGGCGAACTCGACAAGGCCGCCGTGTCGTATCGCCAGGCGGTCGCGCTCGCGCCGGAAGACGTGAATCTCCGACTCTCGCTCTCCCGGTCGCTCATGGAAGCGTCGGAGTACAACGAGGCGACGTCGGTCTGCCGCCAGACGCTCCGCTACGTGAAGAATTCGCCCGACCGCCAGGCCCTCGTCTATCGCCAGCTCGGCGAGATCTACTCGCGCGAAGGGAAGTCGGCGGAAGCGGTCTCGGCGCTCTACAAAGCGTCGGAACTCGACCCGAAGAATCCGGAGACGGCGCGCTCCCTGGCCGCGGCCGCGTCGCGAGGCGGGCTCTACGCCGAAGCCGCCACCGCCTGCCAGCGCGTGCTCCAGCTCTCGCCGCTCGACGTCGACGCGAAGAAGCAGCTCGCCTGGGTGAACTTCAAACTCGAGCGCTACCCGGTCTCCATCAAGCACTACGAGTCGCTCGGGGAGTCGCTCGGCACCGTCGATCGCTACTACCTGGCGCAGGCCTACGCGAAGACCAACAAGACCGATCGCGCCGTCGAACTCTTCCGGGCGGTCGTTCGTTCGGACCCGCAGAACTACAAAGGTGTTTATTGCAACATGGCCTACGCCTACTACGACGCGACGCGCTACCAGCGGGCGATCGAGGCGGCGAAAGAGGGCCTGGCGGGCGATAGCGCCAACGCCTGCTTGAAGTTCTGCTGGGCGCAGGCGCTCGACAAGATGGGCCGCCACGAGGAGGCGATCCCGGTCTTCGAGTCGGCGCTGGCGGATCCCGCGTACACCGAGAGCGCGCAACGCGAACTGGAGCGCCAACGACGGATCGTGCGGCTCCTGAAGACGAAGGAGAATTCCAACTGATGATCGGCAATTCGACCCGAAGGCAAGGAGGACTGATGTTTCGGATGTCCATTCGTGGCGTGGTGGGGATGACGGCCGCCGGATTCCTGGTCGCGGGCGCGGCGTACGCCGCCGATCCGCCGGCCGGAGACGCGGCGAAGACGGCCGCCGCGAAGGCCCCGACGCCGCAGGCCGCCGAAGGAAAGGCGGGCGCCGCGTCCGACGAAGTCGCCGTGATGGAGACCTCGAAGGGCCGCATGGTCGTCGAATTCTGGGCGAAGGAGGCGCCGGGCACGGTCGCCAACTTCAAGAAACTCGCCCGGCAGAGCTTCTTCGACGGCACCGGCTTCCACCGCATCATCAAGGGCTTCATGATTCAGGGCGGCGATCCGAACTCGAAGAACCCGAAGGCGGGGAACCTCGGCACCGGCGACCCGGGCTACAAGATCAAGGACGAGTTCAACAGCCACCGCCACGAGAAGGGCGTTCTCTCCATGGCGAACAGCGGCACGCCGAATTCGGCGGGCTCGCAGTTCTTCATCATGCACGGCATGGCGTCGCATCTCGACGGGCACTACACGGCCTTCGGCCGCGTCTTCGAAGGGATCGACGTTCTCGACCAGATCGCCAACACGCCGGTCGGTCCGAACGCCATGATGGGCGGCGAAATGTCGAAGCCGCTCGAGTGGACGACGCTCAAGTCGGTCCGCATCATGCCGCGCGCGGCGTGGCTCGCGAAGAAGGACGAGGTCACGAAGGCGGCGGCGGCCACGAAGGCCGGCGACGCCGCGAAGATGGACGCGATGAAGGCGGCGGCGGCCGCGAAGAACGAGGAAGCGAAGAAGCAGGGCGAGGCGATCAAGGCCAAGCTGGCGGCCGAGAAGGCCGCGGCCGACTCGCTCAAGGCGAAGGCGGCGGGCACGGGCAAGTA
>DASTSZ010000304.1:0-4564 GCA_035760425.1 Candidatus Eiseniibacteriota bacterium
CGCCGCCTTGGCCAACCGGGCACGCTCCGCCTCGGCGGCCTTCTTTCGCGCGCGGTAGTCGGCGTCCGACTTCGCCTTCGCCTCGGCGACCGCCTTCGCGGCGGCCTCGGGGCCGGCGAACTGGCGATTGAAGTCGAGCGCCAGGGCGTCGGGCTTGATGGCGCCGAGCGTGCGGGCCCGCGCCGCGCCCCGCTCCAGGCAGCGAAGCAACAGCTCCAGCGCGTCGTCCCGCTCGAGCGTGTCGCCCGCGCGCTGATCCCGCGCCGCGCCGGCGTCCAAGATGCCCGAGTCGACGAGCGCGTCGACGACGGAGGAGAATTCGTCCTTCGTGAAGGGCGTCGAGAGGCGGAACGCGCTCACGAGCGCGCGGTAGAAGTCGCGGCGCGTGATGTCGGCGTCGGGCTCGAAGCGGTCGCGATCGACCGGGATGAGCCCGTCGCGGGCGGCGGCCAGCGCGTAGCGGGCCTGCCAGGTGCCGGGCTCGAGGTCTTCAAAGCGCCGCACGTGTGCTTCCAGGAAGGCAAGCGGATCGACGGTCGGAATCCTCGCGAAGGTCCGCTCCTCGACGGTCGGCTCGTCCTCTTCGTCGACTTCCTCGCCGTCCTCGTTCTCCGAGGGGAGCAGCTTCCTCACCTCGAGATGGAGATGCGCCGAGGAAGCGCGGCCCGTGCGGCCCACCTTCCCGATCGGCTGGCCCGCGGAGACGACCTCGCCGCGCTTCACTAGAACCGACTTCGGCGCGAGATGGCCGTAGAGCGAATGGATGACGTGCCCGGTCGGCAACAGGTGGCGGACGACCACATAGTTTCCCCAGCCCGTCCGCCACTTGTAGCCGGTGCGCGTGCGGTAGCCGGTCACGTACGTCCGCTTCCCGTTCACGATCTTGGGGACCTTCATCTTCTGGCGCTTCTTGTACTTGATGAGTCCGTTCGCCTCGGCCACCACGACCACGCCGGACGCGATGGAGCGGACCTCGGCGCCGCCGCGGCCGTTCGCGAGATCGACGCCGCGATGGATGCGCGTCTTCTTCCGCCGGCCGCTTCGCGTGGCGAGGTATTCGTCGGAGACGTAGAAGCCGCCCGCTTCGCCCGCGCGCCCCTTCGTGTAGTCGAGTTCGTCGCCGACCGGATAGACGAACGCCCCGGCCACGGGCGCGTCATCGGCGCCTGTGTTCGGGGCGAGGGGCGTGGCGGCGATCGTCGCCGCGAGGAGGAGGGCTACAGGTAGGGCCCGGCCGGCCGCGCGTAGGAGGCGCCGGGCCCGCACGATCTACTCGTCTCCCGCGTCGGCGCCCAGCTCGGGGCGGTTCAGGCCGAAACGGAACGTCCAATCGAGGATGCGGCGCGCCTCGGCGAAACGGAGCGCGTTGCTCGGAGCGCCCAACACGACCGCGGTCACGGCCGCGCCGGTCGGCGTCTCGACGCTCGTCACGAGGCAGTAGCCCGCCTCGTTGATGAAGCCGGTCTTCCCGCCGGTCACCCGCCACTTGCTGCGAAGGAGGCGGTTCGTGTTCACCAGCGTGTGGGCCTTCCGGTTCGAGACGAACGAGTAGCTCTGCTTCTGCATGATCGCGCTCACGATCGGATTCGCGGCGGCGGCGTTGAGGAGCCGCGCGACGCCTTCGGCCGTGGCGACGTTCTGCTCGCTCAAGCCCGTCGGCTCCACGAAGCGGGTGCCGGTCAAGCCGAGCGCTTCGGCCTTCGCGTTCATGCGGCGGACGAACTCCTCGTTCGTGAGGCCGCAGGTGCGGGCGAGGGTCTTCGTGGCGACGTTGTCGCTCGACATGATGGAGGCGTGGATCAGATCTCGGATCGTGATCTCCTCGCGGGCGCGGATGCGCGAGCGGCTGGAGTTCTTCACGTCCTCGGGAAGGACCTCCACCGTCCGCTCCCAATCGGGCTCGGTGTCGAGGAGGACCATGGCCGTGACGAGCTTCGTGAGGCTCGCGATCGGCATGACCCGCTCCGGATTCTTCTGGAAGAGGACCCGGCCGGTCGCCTCGTCGACGACGTAGGCCGCCTTCACGTGGAGACGGGGGATCCCGTACGGCGTTACGGCCGGCAGGCGGAGCGCCTGGACCGGACGGCGCCGGGCGCGACGGCGCCGGCGGGGCGTCTTGGACTTGGCCGTCGTGGAGCCGGCCGCGGCCAACTCCGTCGTCTCAGCCCGATTCGCGGACCCAGCCCCAACCCCGGCCGCCGGAAGGACTTCCTCGGCAAAACCGGGCGCCGGCGTTTCCAACAGCAACGCCAGCCCCAAAACCCAAGCGATGCGACGAGCCGAAACGGTCGAAATCATGTCGTTTGGTCCCTCAGCCGGACGTCGTCCATGTCGTGCGGTGGAATGAAGGCAAGCAGTTGCCTTCTCCAGGGTTATCGGACTGGGCAGGCCGTTGTGAAGCGGAAAATTCGAAGAAACGGGCTGGAGAGCCCCGATCCCGCAAGTTTATCACGCCCGGAGGGGGGAGTCCAGGCGGGGAAGGGCCCCGAAGGGCCCTTCCGCCACCCGGCATGCCAGGCCGCCGGGCGGGCCGCGAGGCCCTCTACCCGGCGGTTCTGCTACCTCTAGTTAGTCGTCCGAACGGCCCCGGCGGGACTCCCGGAGTTCCTTCTTCAGCTCCTGGAGTTCCTGCTTCAGCTCGTCCAGTTCCTGCCGCAATTCCCGCATGTCTTCACGGAATTCCGGCCCGGGGACCGCCATCCTCATCTCGCCCCGCATCTTCTCGGGGTCGATTTCCTTCAGGTGGGCCCGGAGTTCCTTCATCGCCTCCGGGTCCATGCCGCCGTCCCCGCGCCAGGCGAAGCCGGGGGTGCCCATGAACATGTCTTTGGGGCGCTTCTCGATCTCCACCTTGAAGGTCTTCCGGAGGCCGTCGCGCAGCACCACGACGTCCACCTTCGTGCCGGGCTCGAGGCCGCGTACGGCGTCGACCAGGTCGCCCGAGTTCTCGACCTTTTCGCGATTCAATTCGACGATGACGTCGCCGCGCTTGATGCCGGCCTCGTCGGCCGGGCTCTCGTCTTCGACGCGGTTCACCAGCGCGCCCTCATCGGTCGTGAGGTCGCGGGCCTTCATCAGGGAGCGGGTGATGTCCTGGACGCGCACGCCCAGGTAGCCCCCCTTGGCGTCCGCGCGCTCCATCTTGTAACGGAAGACCTGCGGCTCGTCGCCGTCCTCGTCCTCCCCGCCCGAGCGGTAGACCCCGATTTCCTTCTTGTCCTTGCTGTCCGAGTCCTCGTCGTCGTCGTGGGGGTGCGCCATGGCGGGCGCCGCCAGGCCCAAAACGGCGAACGAAAGCGCCACCGCCAGGAGCCTGCGCCCCGGTCGCAAATACCCTTCTAGACTCATCTTGACCCTCCTTGTGACGGATACCGGTGGGATCCGGCGTGCCTCCCGTTGACCGATACCCGCCGAAACGGAAGCGGGTTCCAACGGATTCGACGCCTGGATAGACAGCTAGCGGGAGGGCTGCAGTTTGAACGTATCGCAGCCGCGCGGGCGCGCCCCCACCTGGCCGCAGGTGGAGCGGAGCGCGGGGCTCAGCGTCCGGAGGTCGAAGTTCCCATGGGCCGGGTCGCAGAACAGGGGATCCCCGACGAGCGTGTCCTTCGAGGGGAGGCGACCCAGCGCGACGCCGCTCGGATCGTGGATCAGGTTGCACTCGTAGCGGGGCGCCGACTCGACCCCGGCGGTGGCGAGTTGCTCCTTCCCCTCCACGACGAAGATGTTCTTGATGAGTTCGGGCGAGGTCTTCACCGAGAAGAACGTCGCGCCCGAGCCGTCGGTGGCGTTCTTGTAGAAGGTGTTCGAGCTGAAGGTCTGGTTGATGTTCGCGTCGATCCGGCCCAAGACGCCCACCGCGCCGCCGCCCGCCGTGGCGTGATTGCGGTCGAAGATGGAGAAGCCGATGAGCATCTGCGAGGCGTCGCCGTGGAGCGCGCCCGCCTGCGCCGCTCGGTTCTCCGTGAAGACGTTCCGCGACATCGTGAGGAAGCCGCGGTTCACGACGGCGACCGCCCCGCCCGCGACCGCCGACGTGTTTCGGATGAAGTCGCAGTTCGTGATCGTCGTCCGCGTGGAGTCGATGAGGACGGCGCCGCCGACGGTGGTCTCGGCGCGATTGTCCTCGAAGCGGCACTGGCGGAAGACGAGGAACTCGCTCCGATCGAAATTGACGCCGCCGCCGCCGTCGCCCTTGTTCCGATAGAACTCGCAGGAGAGGATGAACCCGTTCGTCTGATGGAATTGAACGGCGCTTCCGAGATTCTCGGTGAAGCGGGAGTTGGCGAGCTTGAAGTCGCCCGATTCCCAGACGGCCAGCCCCGACTCCCAGTTCTTCGTGAAGTGGCAGAAGTCGACCGTGAACGCGCTGTCGCGCAGGGCGTAGATCCCCCCGCCGGCGACCGCCTTCCCGCCGCGAATTCCGAAGCCCACGACCCCGCCTCCTCGCACGCCCTCCACGTGGAGGACTCGGACGGAGTCCCCGCCGTCGAGGAAGGTGCTCTCGGGGCCGGCGTCGGCGAAGAGGAGGAGCGGCTTCTTCATCGTGAAGGGGCCGCGGTAG
>DASTSZ010000305.1:0-7443 GCA_035760425.1 Candidatus Eiseniibacteriota bacterium
TCGCCTCCGCCGAGCGGTTGATGCCGGTGCGCCACCGCTGCCGGAAGAGATGGAGAATCGCCGAGATGAGGGTCCCGGCGTGGCCGATGCCGATCCAGAAGACGAAGTTCGTGATGTCGAACGCCCAGCCGACGGGGTGATTCAGTCCCCAGACGCCGATTCCGAGTCGCAGTTGCAGGAAGACTTCGACGGCGAACTGCCCCACCAGGAGCAGCGTGATGCCGAAGGCGACCTTCCAGAGGAGCCCGGGCTTCTTCTCGATCGGCGACGCGACGTCGGCGCTGACGTCCCCGAAGGTCTTTCGGGAATCGATGAGGGCCGGCTCGCCGAGAGCCACGGTCATCGGCTCGTTCAAGCGTTCGCCTCCTCGCGGTTACGCACCTTCGTCTGATACGTGATCGACGGGAGCGTGTTCAGTTCCTCGAGCACGTGATAGCCCCGCTCGTTCTTCGCGAGCTTGGCCACGCGGCTCTGCGGGTCGTTGAGATCGCCGAAGACGATGGCGTCGGTCGGGCAGGTCTGCATGCACGCCGTCTGGATGTCGCCGTCCTTCACCGGCACGCCGAGCGCCTTCGAGCGCTCCTTGCCGTCGCGGATCCGCTGCACGCACATGGTGCACTTCTCCATGATGCCGCGCGTCCGGACCGTCACGTCGGGATTCAGGACGAGACGGAGGCTCTTCTCGGGGACGCGGCTGTACTCCCACCAGTTGAAGCGCCGCACCTTGTACGGGCAGTTGTTCGAGCAGTAGCGCGTCCCGACGCAGCGGTTGTAGGTCTGCATGTTGAGGCCTTCCGACGAGTGCGTCGTGGCCAACACCGGGCAGACCGTCTCGCAGGGCGCGTTCTCGCAATGCTGGCAGAGCATCGCCTGGTGCACCGTGTCGGGATTCTCGGGATCGCCGGAGTAGTAGCGGTCGATCCGGATCCAATCCATTTCGCGGCCCTGGAGGATGACCTTCTTCCCCACCGCCGGCACGTTGTTCTCGGAGCGGCAGGCGACCATGCAGGCGCTGCAGCCGATGCAGGAGGTGAGATCGATCGCCATGCCCCACTTGTGGCCGGGGTACTTGTGGCGCGTCCACATGCTCGGCTGATGCCCGTGCGATTCGTTCCCCGCCCGCGGGTCGCGCTGGAATTCGGCGAACGTCGTCTCGTAGATGATCGGGCGCGTCTCGGCCGACTGGTGGCCCTGCACCATGGCCACGGCCGCCTTCCGTCCCGTGTTCGAGACCTTCACCGGAATGCCGGCGGTGCCGATGCGGCCGCCCGTCGCCTGCGCGAGCAGGAAGGCGTTCTGGCCGACACGGTTCCCCACGCGGCCGGCCGCGGCGCGTCCGTAGCCGACGGCGATGGCGACGACGTCCGGATGGAGGCCGGGCTGCACGTGCACCGGGATCTCGACCTTGGCGTGGCCCGCGTCGACCACGATCACGTCCGACGCGAGAACGCTCTCGGTCGGGCCGGTGAGCCCCAATTGCTTCGCGCGCGAAGGCGAGACGAGCGCCACGTTGTCCCACGCGATCTTCGTGACCGGATCGGGAAGTTCGTGGAGCCAGGCGTTGTTCGCGCTCCGGCCGTCGTACATGGAGGTCGGCGCGTAGAGAACGAGCGTGAGCGCGCCGTCGGCGTGCGTGCCCGCCTCGGGAAGACCGGCGGCGGAACCCGAGCGGAACGAGCGCGGCGCGTCGGCCGGCTTCCCCGTCGCGACGACGCCGGCGCGGAGCGCGCCCTCCCAGAAGATCTCGAACGGCGCGGCGGCGTCGGCGGCCGCGTAGACCTCCGTCCGCCAGCGCTCCTTCAGCCAGTCGTGCCATGACGCGGTCGAGGCGCCGAGCGGCCCCTTGCCGATGTAGCGCGCCCACGCCAGGAGCGAGTCCTGGAACTGGCGCACGTCGCAGAGGGGCGAGATCGCGGGCTGCGTGAGGCTGCGAACGCCGCGGCGCGGCTCGTGATCGTTCCACGACTCGAGGAAGTTCGACTCGGGCGCGACGACGTCGGCCAGGAGGGCCGTCTCGTCGAGACGCTCGGCGAAGGAGACGACGAAGGGCACGCGCTTCAGCGCGTCGGCGAAGCCGACCGCGGCCGGCAGCGTGAAGGCGGGGTTGGCGCCCTGCACCAGGAGCACGCCGACGTCGCCCGAGCGCATCCGCTCGACGAGGCGCGTCATCGCTTCCTCGGAGCCCTGCGACTGATGCGACGCCGAACCGGCCGTCACGGTCACGCCCTCGTTGCCGAGCGCGCTGTTCAGGATGTTCACCGCCACCTGCAGTCCGACGGCGTGCGCGGCCGGCGCGGCCTGCGGGCCGGCGACGACGAGGCTGCGTCCGCGCGCCGCCCAGAGTTCGTTCGCGAGCGCGGCCAGCGTTCCCGACGGCAGTCCCGCGGCCGTCTCGACGCGATCGGCCGGGAAGGCGCGGAGCGTCTGCACGACGACGGCGTCGCCCGCCATCCCGCCGCGCGGATCGCGGACCAGGAGTTCGTTCGCGAGCGCCATGGCGACGGCGTAGAGGTCGTCGGGCCGGACGCGGATCCGCTGATCGGCGTTCGTCCCGGTGAGGCTCATGGAGGGCTCGATCATCACGAGCCGGTTCATGACGCCCGACTCCGGACGGCGGCGGCGCGAGAAGCCGCGCGCGAACTCGACCGGCGAGAGCCAGGTCCCGAGGAAGTCGGCGCCGAGTGAGACGACGAGGTCGGCCTTGTCGAAGTTGTAGCCGGGCACGAGCCGCTCGCCGTAGGAGAGTTCCTGCGCGCGGGCGAGCGCGTCGTTCGAGACGGCGTCGTAGACGACGTGCTCCGCCGCCGGGAACGTGGCGAGGAAGTCGCGCGTGAGCGCGAGCGTCGACGGGCTCGTGATCGTGCCGCTGAGAAGGACGACCGCCTTCCCCTGCTCCGTGGCCTGCTGGAAGGCGCGAACGGCCTTCTTGTCGATCTCGCCCCACGTGCCGACGCCGGCCGCGCGCGTGGCGCGATCGACGATGGCCGGCGACTTGAGCCGGTCGGGATCGTAGAGATTGAGAACCGACGCTTGCCCGCGCGCGCAGAGGCTTCCGCGCGTGAGGGGATGGTCGGGATTGCCTTCGAGCTTGATGGGGCGGCCTTCGCGCGTCTTCACGAGCGCGCCGCACGCGGCCGGGCACTCGCCGCAGGTGGTCGCGTAATAGACGGCGTTGCCGGGCGTGATTTCTTCGGGCGCCTTCAGGTACGGGAGGATCTTCTCGACCGGCTTCCGCGCGCACCCGGCGGCGGCGAACGCCGCGCCGGCGCCCAGGAGCTTCAGGAAGTCGCGGCGCGACGGAACGTCGGTCGGGTCCTCGCTCGGCGTGCGGAACTCGCGCGCCTGCAGCTCGCGAACGGCCGGATCGCCTTCGCGATCGGCGATGCTCGTCCAGTACTTGGGCGTATCGCTCACATGTGACATGCGTTGCACTCCTGCGTCGCCTTGTTCTGCCGGTGGCAGCTGATGCACCAACCCATCTTGAGCGGCTGCACCTGCTTCACGACGTCCATCGTCTCGACGGCGCCGTGGCACTGCTGGCAGGCGATTCCCTTCGCGACGTGCCACTTGTGGGGGAAATAGACGTGATCGGGGAGCCGGTGGACCCGGACCCACGGCACGACCTGATTCGATTGATGCATGGTCGTGAGCTTCTGGATGTTCGGTTTGTCGGTGGCGACGACCGTATGGCAGTTCATGCAGACATTCCCGGCGGGCACGGTCGCGTGACGCGAGCGCTCCGCGCTGGAATGGCAATAGAGGCAGGGAATCTTGTTCGTGCCGGCGTGAATCTTGTGGCTGAACGGGATCGGCTGCGTCGGCGCGTATCCGATATTGCTGAAGCTATCGAAGAACGCCCACGCGCCGGCGCCCAGCACGGCGACGACCAGCAATGGGAGGAGGCGGTTTCCGGTCAGAGAACTCACCGCGGTACTCGTTACCTCCTTGGTACCAGAAGGTTGCGAAAGGTCCGCACGTCGCAAAAAACTTTGTGAACTATGTCACATGCCGTTGCGGGTCGTCAAGCGACTTGCGTCGCGAGGGCGATTCCGCAGCCGACGCTCACGATTCCCGAGATGGCCGGGATCCAGCGCTTCACCGGCGACCCCGACCGGGCCAGCCGCCCGAGCGGTAGTGAGAGCGCCGCGCTCCAGAGCGCCATGCCCCCGATCGAGCCGAGGCCGAACAGGGCGACATAGACGAGGGCCGTGAGCCGGTCGGGCAGCGTCGGCAGCACCACGAGCGCGAGTCCGCCGCTTCCGGCGAGCCCGTGGACGAGCCCGATGAGGAACGGGCGCCGGCGCTTCGGCGCGGCGGCGATGTCCGGCGAGACGGCCGGGCGGAGCAGCGACTGCACGCCGAGCACGATCAACATGGCCGCGACGAGCAGCTCCAGATAGTGGGAGACCCCGGCCGGAACCGGGATCCGAAACGCGATGATGAGCAGCGAGGCGAGGAGCAGCGACGTGCTGTGCCCCATCCCCCAGGCGCTCCCGAGGAGCGCGGCGCGTCCGGGCGAACGTTCGCGGGCCACGATCGTCCCCATGGCCGCGAGGTGATCGGGGTCGAGGGCGTGTCGGATGCCGAGCGCGAAGCCGAGTAGGAGCGGCGCAAGGACGGAGGGGGTCGCGGTCACGCGCGCAATCTAGCGCAGGCCGCCCTTCGGGCCAACCCCGAATTGCACGCGCCGGAGTGCGGCCGGCTTTGGGGCATCTCGCGGAATCCCTGCCGCTTCCATGGATTGCCCCCTCCCGCCGTCCTCTTTATACTCGGCGGCGCCGTGACCACTCGCAATTCGTCCCCCACCTCGTTGCGTCTCGACCTTCGAAGCCGGACCGGCTTGGCGGAGGGCGTCCCCGCGTCCTCGGGGGTCGGGACCACGCTCGAATCCGAAGTGCCGGTCCTCGCCGGACGGATCGAGCCCTGGCGGGACGTGTCGCCCGGGCAGCTCCGCGCCGCCCGCGCCGGCCGTCCGGGCCTTCCCCACTTCTATTGGGAAAGCCCCGACGGCGAGGTCGTCATCGGCTGGGGCGCGGTCGCGTGGTTTCGCGCGCACGGCGAGAGCCGGTTCGCGGACGCGCGCGAGTGGGTCACGCGACTCGCGGCGGCCGCGACGCTCACCGGCGCGCCCCGCGGCCCGCGGCCCGAGAGCTATCTCGTGGCGCTCGGCGGATTCGCCTTCTCGCCGGAGGGCGCCTGGGGCGAAGGATTCGAACCCGCCTCCTTCGTCGTGCCGCGCGTCCTCATCCATCGCCGCCCCGACGTCGGCACCATTCGCATCGTCTGGGGCCGCGACGACGACCCGATCGCGGGCGAGCCTCCGATCGCGGCGCCTCGCGCCGGGTTCACGCCCGAGATCCCCTGCGGCGCGCTCGACGAAGGCCTCGCCGATCAATCGAGCTGGGAGCGAGCCGTCGGCGCGGCGCTCGAGGGGATCGACGCCGGCGCGATGGAGAAGGTCGTCTTGGCGCGGCGCGTCACCGCGAACCTTCCGCTCGGATTCGATCCGCTCGACCTGCTCGATCGCCTTCGCGAGACGCACCCCGGCTGCTACCACTTCCTCTTCGACTTCGGGTTGGGCGGCGCCTTCGCGGGCGCGAGCCCCGAGCGGCTCATCACGCTGCGCGGCGTGCGCGTCGCGTCCGACGCCATCGCCGGCACCGCGGCGCGGCCCTCCGATCCGCGCGACGAGGCCGACGCCGTCGAGCGGCTTCGCGGAAGCGCGAAGGATCGTAGCGAACACGAGATCGTGGTGCGCCACATCCGCGACGCGCTCGCGCCCTTCGTCACGGAACTGACGGTCGGCGCGGAGCCGGAGATCCAGCGCCTGCGCCGGCTGCTCCACCTGCGGACGCGGCTCGCCGGCAAGACGGCGAAGGGCACGCACGTGCTGGAACTCGCGGAACGGCTCCACCCGACGCCCGCGGTGGCGGGTAGCCCGCGCGCGGCCGCGATCGACTGGATCGCCTCGCGCGAGCCGGGCGACCGCGGCTGGTACGCCGGCCCGATCGGTTGGATGACCGCGGGCGGCGACGGCGACTTCGCCGTCGGGCTTCGCGGCGCGTTTCTCTCGGGGCGGCGCGCGCTCCTCGCGGCCGGCGCGGGCATCGTGCCGGGCTCCGATCCCTCGCTCGAATGGAAGGAGACCGAGGGCAAGCTCTCGGTGATGCGCGATGCCCTCGAAAACGCCTGACGCCTCGAGCCGCCGCTCGCTCGACGCGGCGCCGGTGGAGGGAGACGTCGGCGCGTTGAACGTGGCGTGGTCGCTCGCGTTCGTCCGCGCGCTCGCCGCGGCGGGCGTGCGGGAGGCGATCGTCTCGCCCGGATCGCGGAGCGCGCCGCTCGCGCTCGCCTTCGAACACGCCGACATTCGCGTCCAGATCGCCATCGACGAACGCGCCGGCGCCTACTTCGCGCTCGGCCTCGCCAAGGCGACGCGCCGACCCGTCGCGGTCCTCACGACGTCGGGAACGGCGGCCGCGAATCTCCATCCGGCGGCGCTCGAAGCGCGCCACGCGCGCGTCCCGCTCCTGCTTCTCACCGCCGATCGTCCGCCCGAGCTGCGCGACACGGGCGCGCCGCAGACGATCGACCAGATCCGCCTCTTCGGCGAAGCGGCGCTCTCCTTCGCCGAGGCGGGCGCCCCGACGCCCGGCGAGGAAGGTCTCCGCTACGTCGCCTCGCTCGCCGCGCGCGCGGTCGCCACGGCCTGGGGGCCGCCCGCCGGCCCGGTCCACGTGAACCTCGCGTATCGCGAGCCGCTCCTCCCCGCGCCCGATGCGCTCGATGAGATCGCCCGGCGCGGCGCGGGCGCGCCGGCCGCGGCGATCGACCCGCCTCCCGGAACGCCCGCGGCGGACGCGGCGGTGACTCGCGCCGCGCGCGCGCTCCGGGGCCGGCGGCGCGGCCTCCTCGTCTGCGGCCCCGACGACGGCGGCCCCGCGTTCGCCGACGCGATCGCGCGACTCGCCGCCGTGACGGGCTATCCGATCCTCGCCGATCCGCTCTCCGGCGCCCGCTTCGGCGCCCACGATCGCTCGCGCGTTCACGGCGCCTACGATCTCTTCCTTCGCGCCTCGACGTTTCTCGAGGGCGACGCGCCGGAAGCGATCGTGCAGTTCGGCGCGCCGCTCACGTCGAAGGCGTACCACCTCTACGCGGCGCGTCATCCCGACGCGCTTCGCTTGGCCGTCGACGCCGCCGGCGCATGGCGCGATCCGTCGCGGCGGCTGCGCGGCGTGCTGACCGGCGACCCCGCGCTCACCGCGGAGGCGCTCGCGGAGGCGCTCGCGAAGGGCGCGGAGCCGCTCGCCGCGTGGGGCGAGTCGTTCGCGCGCGCCGAGCGGCTCGCCGCCGCGGCGGTCGAGCGCCATCTCGCCTCCGCGCCGACGCTCGGCGAGGAGGGCGTCTTCCCCGCCCTGCTCGGCGCGCTTCCCGACGGCG
>DASTSZ010000306.1:0-3623 GCA_035760425.1 Candidatus Eiseniibacteriota bacterium
ATCGACTTCCTCTCGAGCGTGCGGAATTCCATGCGTCGGACGCGCGGCGCGTGGGGAGAGGAAGGAACGTCCCTCCACGAGGATGATCTCGAGGTCTTCGAGACGGAGCACCTGTCGTCGTGCGCCACGGTCGTTCTCATCGACGTGAGCCACTCCATGATCCTCTACGGCGAGGACCGCATCACGCCCGCGAAGCAGGCGGCGCTCGCGCTCTCGGAACTGATCCTGACCCGCTATCCCAAGGACGCCATCTCGGTCGTGCTCTTCGGGGACGACGCGTGGGAGGTGAAGGTGCGGGACATCCCCTACGTCTCGGTGGGCCCCTACCACACGAACACGAAGGCGGGGCTCCAGCTGGCGCAGAAGATCCTGGCGCGGCAGAAGCACGTGAACAAGCAGATCTTCATGATCACCGACGGAAAGCCGTCGGCCATCCACGAGAGCGGCCGGCTCTACAAGAATGCGTTCGGCCTCGACCCCAAGATCGTGAACAAGACCCTGGACGAGGCCGTGCAGTGCCGCCGGAAGAAGATCCCCGTCACCACCTTCATGGTGACGCAGGATCCCTATCTCGTTCGCTTCGTCGAGCGCTTCACGCAGCTGAACAAGGGCCGCGCCTACTACTCGGACTTGGAGTCGCTCGGCTCCTACCTCTTCGTCGACTACAGCCAGAACCGCCGCCGGCGCGTGAACTAGACCGCCGCGCGGCGATCGCCCCTCGCCCCCCGCTACAAGAAGAAGCCGTACCCCACCTGCAGCGTGATGAAGTCGAGGTCGTTGAACGTGTCGCCCTCGAAGATGTGATGGTATTTCATCCCCACCCCCCAGACGCCGCGATCCCCCGCCGGCGCGCCGAAGCCCGCGCCGAAGTTCATGCCGAGGTTCGTCTCGCTCGCGCTCGCGGAGACGACGCCGAAGAGCGGAACGACGATCGGTCCGGTGTCGATGTCGACGTTGTAGAGCCCCAGCCCGCCGCCGATCCAGGGATGGACCCGGCCGGACGTCGGCAGGATCGCGTCGAAGTTGAAGGTGAACGGGACGACCGTCGCGTCGCCGGCGAAGCCGTCGCCGTCGAAGTTGTGGAGTCCCACGCCCACCGAGAAGAGCACCGAGCGGCTGATCCCGTAGGCGACATTGGCGCCGACGCCGAGCCCCCCGTCGAAGCCGTCGGAAAAGTCGCCCGTCGGACCGGAGAGCCCGGCGTGCAGCCGGAGAATCGTCTGACCCTTCACGCCCGCGCCGTCGGTGCGGAGCGAGCGACGCGCGGGCCGCTCGGCCGACTCGGCGAACGCGGTGGAGACCATCGACACGGCGAGCACGCCCGCCGCGAGCAGAACGACCATCGATCGACGCATTCCATCCTCCTTGGGACGCGGCGCGGCGATTCGCCCGCGCGCCGCGAGATTCGTCGCGACCCCGCGCGAGACTCTACCACCGGCGAACGGTGGCCGTCTTGACGCTTTCGGGCACCCGTGATGTACTCGCGCCGACCACGCACGCGCCGACGCCGGCGCCCGCTCGAGGAGAACCATGTCCGTCCCCGCCCCGATCGTCGATCACGCCGAACTCGACACGGAGCCCGTTCCCCTCCACGAGGCCTACGCCTTCTGCGAGTCCGTCGTGCGCGCCAACCGCGAGAACTTCCCCGTGGCGTCGCGCTTCCTCTCGCCCGAGCGGCGGCTCGCGCTCTACGCGGTCTACGCCTTCGCGCGCACCGCCGACGACGTGGCCGACGCCGACGCGCCGAGCGCGGAGCGCCTCGCCGCGCTCGACCGGATCGAAGCGGCGCTTCTTCAGGCGCTCGAAGGCGAGCCGCGCGGGCCGGTGCCCACGGCGCTCGCCGACGCGGTCGACCGCTTCACGCTCCCCGCCGAGCCCTTCCTCGACCTCCTGGCCGCATTTCGCGACGACGCGCGCGACGCGACCTACGAGACGTGGGACGACTTGCTTCGCTACTGCCGCGGGTCCGCGAACACGATCGGGCGGATCATGCTCGCGCTCCACGACGTCGACGACCTCGACGCCGTGCGCGCCTCCGACGCGCTCTGCACGGCGCTCCAGCTGACGAACATGTGGCAGGACCTCGGCCGCGACCTCGAGCGCGGCCGGCTCTTCGTGCCGCTCGAGGATTTGCGCCGTTTCGGACTCGACCGCGAGTCGATGACGCGCCCGGCCCAGCGAGCGCACCTGACGCGCCTTGTGCTCCACGAGTGCGCCGGCACCGACGAACTCTTCGAGCATGGGCGGCCGGTGATCGGGTACGTTCCGGCGCCCCTGGCGATTCAGCTGCGCGCCACCGTCATCGGCGGGCGCGCCGTGCTCCGCATGGTGGCGCAGCGCGGGTGGCGCGTCGTCAAGAACCGCCCGACCCTGAGCGGCTGGATGCGCGCGCGCGTGCTCGGTCAGGCTCTCCTGGGATTCGACCGATGACACCATCGCCCCGCCGCCGCTCGAATTTCGGCGTCGCCTTCGCGCTCCTGCCCCCGGACCAGCGGCGCGCCATCCGCGCCGTCCACGCCTGGAGCCGCGCCGTGGACGACTCGGTGGACGAGGAGCCCGATCTCGCCCGGGCCGAATCGCTTCTCGCCCGATGGCGCGCGGAACTCGCGGCGCTCTATGAGCGGACGCCGAGCGATCCGGTGACGCTGGCGCTGGAGCCCCACGTCCGTCGATTCGATCTCCCGCGGACCTACTTCGAGGAGCTGATCGCCGGCGTCGAGATGGATCTCACGCATGCGCGCTACGACACCTTCGCCGACCTGGAGCGCTACTGCTACCGGGTCGCCTCCGTGGTCGGACTCATCTGCCTCCGCATCTTCGGCGATCGAGACGAGCGGGGCCGCGCCTACGCCGAGTCGCTCGGATTGGCGCTGCAATTGACGAACATCCTCCGCGACGTGGGCGGGGATCACGCGAAGGGACGGATCTACCTACCGAGCGACGAGCGGCGCCGATTCGGCTACTCGGAAGAGGCGCTCGCGCGGGGCGAGCGGAACGAGGCGTTCCGCCAGTTGATGCGTCACCAGGCCGAGCGGGCGCGCCGATACTTCGACGCCGCCGAGGCGGAGCGGCGCACGCTCGACCGTCGCCGCTATCTCGCCGCCGAGATCATGGGCCGCGTCTATCGCCGGCTCCTCGAGAAGATCGAGGCCTCCGACTTCGACGTCTTCCGCGGCGAGGTTCGCGTGAGGCGCGTCGAGCGCGTCTGGATCGCGGCCACGACGGCGGCCTCGGCCGCGTTCCGCGCATGAACCGAGCCCCGCGGTCGTGAGCGCCCGCCCCGACGTCATCGTGGTCGGCGCCGGTTTCGCCGGCGTCGCCGCCGCCTCCGCCCTCGCCGAGCGGGGCGCCTCCGTCCTGGTGCTGGAAACGCGGCAGCGGGTCGGCGGCCGCGCGGCGTCGTGGACCGACCCGCGCACGGGCGAGGTGCTCGACAACGGACAGCACGTGCTCGGCTCGTTCTACGAGGACACGATCCGGCTCCTCGACCGGCTCGGCACGCGCGAGGCGCTCCACGCCGATCCGACGCTTCACTTGAAGCTCTGGGAGCGCGGACACGGCGACTACGAGCTGACGGCGCCGAACCTGCCCGCGCCCTTCCACTGGCTCGCGGCCGTCGGCGG
>DASTSZ010000307.1:0-2986 GCA_035760425.1 Candidatus Eiseniibacteriota bacterium
CCGAGCGTTGTTCGGAAGGTTCGTGAGACCATCGTTGTTCGGACACATCCGGAAGTTTCGGATCGCCACCGTGCCCTCAGTCGGGGTCGCCACCGTACCCGTCTGGGGAACATAGAACGACTGCGAAACATCGGGGATGCCTGCGTAGGCGGCCGGGACGATCCAGACCAACACTGCCGCGAAAGCAATGCCCAGCTTGGCCACTTTGAACATCATCACACCTCCTAGGGTCTTACTGCGTCGCGAACCACACGGATGCGAATTCTTCGAGTACGACGTCTCTCGTGGTAGGCAATGTGACGAGGAGCTCGAAACACCCCCTTTCGACTTTTTGATTTTGTCCGTAGCCAAATATTTTGTCTTTAAATCCTGCAACGACTTGCGCCCTGGTTGACGGGCGACAAATCGGACATACATTCCGCTACCCAAAAAGTCTACCACCCTCCCCTAGCAAAGTCAAGCACTAGAAAGCGCTAGCCCTCCAACGGGTGGGGGGTTTGGTGGGCGAAACAGGGCTCGAACCTGTGACCCCTTGCGTGTAAGGCAAGTGCTCTACCAACTGAGCTATTCGCCCCCCGATTTGGTCAGGATAGCCCAAGGAATGACAACAAGATAGCCCAATAGTAGAAGGATCGGAGCGAGGGTGATGGAGCCCTTCGAAAGGGCCACGTAGCCGGCCACGATGAGGAGCGCGGCGACCCCGAAGAGGACGTAGTTCCTTCGGCCGAACGGGAGTTCGGCGCCCGGAGGGGCCACCGGCTTGGGACCTGTCGGACGCCGAGCCCGGCGGCGGGCGTCAGCCGCGTTGGACATTCTATGTAACCTCCATGTTAACAATGGGTAACGGATCCGGGCGGCGGTAGCCGGCCGGATCGACTTCGACGATTTCGAACCCCCATGTAAGCAAACCGCTCCGCAATTCCGGCAGCGCCGCCAGGAGCCGCGGGACGTCGGATAGCTCGGTTTCCACCTTCGCGCGCTGGCCAAAGTGCCTCACGCGCACCACCCGCAAACCGAACTTCCGACAGATCCATGCTTCAGCGCTTTCCACCTGTCTCAATTTGTCGACTGTGACTTCCATGCCATGCGGAATCCGGGAAGCGAGACATGCCGACTGTGGTTTGTCCCAAACGCGAAGTCCCATCTGGCGCGCCAGGGCCCGAACCTCGATCTTCGACAGCCCCGCCTCGAGCATCGGCGCGCGAATCTCGAGTTCCTTCGCGGCCCCCATGCCCGGCCGGTCGTCGCCCAGGTCGTCAGTGACGGCGCCGTAGGCGATCGCACGCCAACCCTCCGCCCCGGCCAGCGCGACCAGGTGCTCGAAGAGCTCGGTCTTGCAGTGGTAGCAGCGGTCGGGGTCGTTCCGCCGGTAGGCCTCGCGCTCCATCTCGTTCGTGTCGACCACGCGCACCGGAAGACCGTGCTCGGCCGCGAGCGCGAGGGCCCCCTCGAGTTCGGCCGCGGGCAGGGACGGGCTTCGGGCGATCACGCCCAGCGCCCCCTCGCTGAGCGCGCGGTGGGCTTCCGCGAGGAGGTAGGCGGAATCGACGCCGCCGGAGTAGGCGACGAGCGTTCGTCCGAGGCCCCGCAGGACCTCCGACAGGCGTCGCCGCTTCTCGGCCAGGATCGCGCTCGAGCCGGCCGGGGCGAAGTGGATCGCCTGCCCGCGCCCGGCGCCGGTCGAGTCCGTCATCGGACGCTGTCCCGCCGGCCGGTGGCCGGGTGGAAGCTCGAGACGTTCGGCGCGAGCCCGGGCCCGATCGGCTGGAGCGTGGAGTCGCGGCGCGACTGCGCGCGCACCGAGGCGATCGCCCGCAGGTGATCCTCCCAGGCCTTCGAGAAGATGTGCGTCCCGTCTCCTCGCGCCACGAAATAGAACTCCGTCGTGTCGGCGTTCGGGAAGAGGACGGCATGGAACGCCCCGCGCCCGGGGTTGCAGATCGGCCCCGGCGGGAGGCCCTTGTTGCGGTAGGTGTTGTACGGCGATTTCACGTCGAGATCCTTGTAGAGAACGCGGTTTCGCCAGACCCCGAGCGCGTAGACCACGGTCGGATCGGACTGGAGCATCATCCCCTCGCGCAGTCGATTGTAGAACACGGCGGCGATGCGCGGGCGCTCGGAGGGAATCTGCGCTTCCGCCTCGACGATGGAGGCGAGTGTCACCAGCTGATGGAGCGTGAGCCCGAGCTTCGCGCCGGGCCGCGCCATCTCCTCGCCGAACGTGCGAAGCCCGCGGTCGACCATGACCCGCGCGATCTCCTCGGGCGAGAGGAGCGGATAGAAGGGATAGGTCTCGGGAAAGAGGTAGCCCTCGAGTCGGTCGGCCGGCACGCCGAGCGAGCGGGCGAAGGCGGAATCGCCCACCAGCGCGAGAAAGCGCATCGGGTCCATCTTCACGCGCTCGTGGAGATACTGCGCGATCTGGTCGGATCGCCACCCTTCGGGGACCGTCATCATGTCCTGCGCCGCCATGCCGCGGGCGAGTTGCCGGAGGATCCGATAGATGCTCGATCCGACGGGGATGGTGAAGCGCCCCGCCTTGAGCCCCCGGTCGTAGCCCAGCACGCGCGCCGCGAGCATGAAGAGTTGCGGGTTCCCCACCAGCTCGTTCGCGTGGAGAATCCCCGCGATCTCCTCGAGCGCCGCGCCCTTCGGGATGAGGACCTCCCTCGTCTCGATGGTCTGGGAGACCTGCGACGGGAAGAAGAGGAGACCGCTCAGCACCACGCCGCCGACGAGGATGCCGAGGAGAAGCGTGCGCCGCACGCGCTGCTTCTTCTTCACGACTCCGCCCCCGCCTCGCCGCCGGCGGGCGGCGCCGCGCGCCCCCCCGCGCCTCGGCCGTCGAGCCAGCGCTGAAGCAGGATGGCCGCCGCGCGCGAGTGCTCGCGCTCCGCGGCCCCGCGGGCGCCGCGCTTCGCGGCGGGCAATTCACGCGCCTCCCGGCTGCTCAGACTCTCGTCCTCCAGATGAACGGGCAACCCCG
>DASTSZ010000308.1:0-6202 GCA_035760425.1 Candidatus Eiseniibacteriota bacterium
GATCTCCTCGGCTTCGAGGACCTCGATGGCCCTCTCGTCGATTCCGAGGTAACGGCCGCAAACGACTGCCAGATGGGACTCTTGCGCCAGTTCGCGCACCCACGACTGCTCGAGCGGGCGGCCCTGGGGGCTCGTGACGAGCACCCGGGGTCGCACCCCCGGCACCGCGTGGCGAATCGACTCGAAGGCGCTCACGATCGTGTCCGCTTTCATCACCATCCCGGCGCCGCCGCCATAGGGATAGTCGTCCGTCGTGCCGTAGCGATCCGTGGCGAAATCGCGGATCGGGACGAGCGCGACGTCGAGGAGCCCCTTCTCGCGCGCGATCCGGATCATTCCCTCGTCGAAGGCGCCCGTGAAGGTCCCGGGATTCAGCGTGAGAATCGAGATCCGCACGTCACTCCTCTCCGGGGAGCCCCGGGAGTCCGGGAGGCGGCGAGAGAACGATTCGCCCGCCCTGGGCGTCGACCTCGCGCAGCACCGTGTCGAGGAGCGGAATCAGGATCTCCCCGTGCGCGCCCCGCACGATGAGCACGTCGTTCGCGCCGGTGGCGAAGACCTCGTCCACTCGGCCGAGCGTCGTTCCCTCCGGCGTGACCGCCGTGAGGCCGACCAGTTCGAATCGGTAGAATCGGCCCTCGGGGAGCGGCGCCACCTGATCGCGACGGATGGTGAGTTCGGCGCCGTGAAGGGTCTCGGCGTCGGTTCGCGACTCGACGCCCTCGAAGCGGACGAGCCATCGCCCTTGAAACGGCCGCGAGGTCGCGACCTTCAGGGTTCGCGCGGCGCCCGAGGGGAGCCCCGCGGCCATCACGCGCCCCGGATCGAACCGCCCTTCGGTGTCGGTGGTCGGGTCGACCACGACCTCGCCGCGGAGTCCGTGCGCCTTCGCCACGATCCCGACGAGGATCGGGGCGGCTCCATCAGGCTGCAAGGTCAGTCGGCAATCTCGAGCGTCGCCCGCATGCCCTTCGCCGAGGCCGCGGCCGACAGCAGCGTCCGCAACGCCTGGGCCGTGCGACCCTCGCGCCCGATCACCTTCCCCAGATCCCCGGGGGACACGCGGAGCGTCAGCACGACGGTGTCGCCGCTCTCGCGCTGATCGACGTGCACGCCGTCGGCGTGGTCCACCAGCTGGCGCGCACAAAACTCGATGAACTTCTTCACTCGCGCTCCTGGTCGGGGGTTACTTCTTGCTCTTCTTGGCCTTCGTCTTCGGCGCGGCCTTCACGCCGGACTTCGCCTTCGCGCGCGCCTTCGCCTTCTTGTCGGTCTTCTTCACGGCGGCGGCCTTCTTCTTCGCGGCGGGCTTCTTCGGCGCGGCCTTCTTCGCGGCCGGCTTCTTCTCCGCCTTCGGCTTCGCCTCGACCTTCGGACGGACCGGCCGGAGCGCGTCCGGCGCGTGCTTCGCCATGAGGACGGCGACCGACTCCGACGGCGTCGCGCCGTTCAGGATCCACTTCGCGAAGTGATCCGTGTCGACCTTGAAGGTCGCCGGGTTCGTCAGCGGATCGTAGTAGCCGAGCTGCTCGATGAAGCGTCCGTCGCGCGGGTAGCGCGAATCGGCGACGACGACGCGGTAGAACGGGCGGCCCTTGGACCCCGTTCGCTTGAATCGGATGACGACAGCCATTCCTTACTCCTCCGTGGTGGTGGCGACGATGCCCGGCGCGACTAGCGGATTCCCATCGGGAATTTCCCGCGCATGCCGCCGAGGCGCTTCATCATTTGTTGGGCCTGCTCGAACTGCCTGAGCAGGCGGTTCACGTCCTGCACCGTCGTGCCGCTTCCGCGCGCGATGCGCCGGCGGCGGCTCCCGTCGATGATCTGCGGACGTTCGCGCTCCTGGCGGGTCATCGAAAGGATGATCGCCTCGGTGCGCTTCATCTCCCGGTCGTCCACCTTCGCGTCCGCGGGCAGCCGGACGCCGGGAAGCATCTTCACGATTTCCTCGAGCGGCCCCAGCTTCTTCATCTCCTGGAGCTGCTGGAGGAAGTCGACCAGCGTGAACCGGTCCTTCCGGAGCTTCTTCTCGAGGTCGGCGGCTTTCGAAAAGTCGAGCCGCTCCTGCGCGCGCTCGACCAGCGTGAGGATGTCCCCCATGCCGAGGATGCGCGAGGCGAGCCGGTCGGCGTGAAACGGCTCGAGACCGTCCACCTTCTCGCCGACGCCCATGAATCGAATGGGCGCGCCGGTCACCGCCTTCAGCGAGAGCGCCGCGCCGCCGCGCGCGTCGCCGTCCATCTTCGTCAGCACGAAGCCGCTCACCGGCAACTTCGCCGTGAACGCCTGCGCGATCTGCACGGCGTCCTGCCCCGTCATGCCGTCCAGCACGAGGTAGGTCTCCGAGGGCTCGAGCGTCTGGTGAACGCGAGCCACCTCGTCCATGAGGCCGTCGTCGACGTGGAGGCGCCCCGCCGTGTCGGCGATCAGGAGGTCGAAACCCTCCTTGTCGGCGCGCCGGCGCGCGGCTTTCGCCAGCGCGACGGGATCCTTCGTCTCGCGGTCGAGGTGGATCGGCACGCCGACCGACTTCGCCAGCACGTCCAACTGATCGATGGCCGCCGGACGCTGAAGATCGAGCGCCGCGAGGAGGACGCGCTTGCCGCGCCCCGCCCAGTGCTTCGCCAGCTTCGCCGCCGTGGTCGTCTTCCCGGATCCCTGGAGACCCGCGAGGAGGAGCACCGCCGCGCGATTCGACGGGAACTGCATCCCCGCCGATGCCGAGCCCCCGAGGAGTTTCACCAACTCCTCGTGCACGATCTTCACGACTTGATGACCGGGCGAGACGCTCTGCAGAATCTCCGCGCCGATCGCGCGCGCTTCGACGGCCTTCAGGAAATCGCGCGCGACGTCGAGATTCACGTCGGCTTCGAGCAGCACGCGGCGGATCTCCCGCAGCGCGTCCTTCACGTCCTGTTCGGAGAGCCGACCGCGGCCCACAAGCTTTTGGAAGACGCCGTGGAGGCGCTCGGTTAGGCTCTCAAACAAGGCGTCGGACTCCCCCGCAGGCGTCTTGGAACTCGGTCGACATAAACGCAGTAGGCTAGCATCGGACCGGCACTTACAGCAACCACCAAGTGCGGCGACGCGCGGGGATGCGGAGAAGGATTGGCCGCTTTGAAAAATGTGATGCCGGATGGCGTCGGTCGTACATTTCCGTTGACAGGGAGGTCGCGTGTGACTATTTTTAATAGTCGAGCGGAGTTCCCTGCCGCCTCGTGCCCAATCCGCGGCCAAGACCTAGTCCCACAAGCCGGTCATTTCTTGCGGGGTTTTGACTTGCGTACCACGTGGATGCGCGGGGAACTTCCTCCTCTTTATTTCCCCACCCCCACTCCTTGAGACCGGCCAGGAGTTCGAACCCACTGAAACTCGCGCTACTCTTCGCGTGCCTCGCGCTCGTGGGCTGCAACTCGGACGCGATCCACGGACGGCAGGCGTTCTTCCCCGGCTCCACTCTCACGTCGTGGGCGGCCTGCGACAAGTTCTCGGGCATCAGCGACGAGATCGAGATCTGCGCCAGCATCGGCCTCCTTCCGGGGGCCACCGAATCCTCCTACAACATCTCCTTCTCGCTTCCGAACGACGCCCACGTGCGGCTCGCGGTCTTCGATAGCCACGCCGCGCTCGTAAAACTCCTCCACGACGCCGACGAACCGGCGACCCTTCCCGGCTTCTTCCGCCAGCCGCCGATCGCGTGGGACTTCAAGGACGCGAACGGCGTGCGCGTGCCGCCGGGCGACTACCGCATCTACTTCAAGTCGGGCGACACGCAGTCGACCAGCGATCTGGAGGTGCCGTGAGCGGCGCCCTCCTCGCTCCTCGCTCTCTCCTGCTCGCCGCGTGCCTCGCGGCGGGAGCCTTCGTCGTCTCGGGCCCGCTCGAGGCGCGCGCGCAGGGGGGAGCCGCGGGCGAGACGCCGGGCGTCGCGGAGACGCCGGCCGCGGCCGAGAACGCGGCGCCGCTCGCGCCGGCCGATTCGGCGGCGATCGCCGCGGCCATGGCCGCCTCCGACTCGGCGCTCGCCGCCGCCCGCGAGCCGACCCGCGCCGAGCGCGCGGCCGACGGCTCCCGGTTCGAGTTCGGCGCCGCCATGCCGAAGGGTTACTTCGACTGGCTCGGCACGTTCGGCTATCGCCTGCGCGTCCGGACCGACGCCCGCTTCGAGCATTGGATCCAGGCCGAGGCGATGGGAGGAAAGAAGGACTACCTGAGCGAGGGGGCGGCGAGCTTCGGCTACTACGTTCGCCCGCTCGTCTTCTGGCGGCCCGAGTGGCGCATCCGGCCGATCGTCGAGGGCGGGATCGGGGGCTATCTGGTCGTCCAGTTCGCCGAGATCGAGGGCTTCGACGACTGGTCGTCCCACGCGCGGGGCTACGTGAAGGCGCACGCCGTCACGGGCTTCGAAACCGATCTCTCCGGCCGCTGGGGCGTCGCGCTTCGCGGCCGCTTCACCCTACCCGCCAGCCGTCCCCTCGACTACGCCCAGCTCGTCCTCTTCTTGAGGTAGACGCCGGTGGGCGAAGCCGCGTTCCGCTCGAATTCCGCGGGGGCGCCGGTCGCGACGATCCTCCCGCCCGCCGCGCCGCCGTCGGGTCCGAGTTCCAGCAGCCAGTCGCACGCCGCCAGGAAGTCGAGATTGTGCTCCACCGCGATCACGGTGCCCCCGCGGCGCGTGAGTTCGTGGAGGACGCGAAGGAGCACCGCCACGTCGCGCCGATGGAGCCCCACCGTCGGCTCGTCGAGGATGTAGAGCGTGTCGGGCGCGCTCCGCTCCGCCAGCTCCCGCGCCAACTTGAGACGCTGCGTCTCGCCGCCGCTCAGGGTCGTGAGGGGCTGTCCCAACCGCAAATAGCCCAATCCGACGCGCTCCAGGACCCAAAGCGGCTCCTGGATCTCCGGCTCGCCGCCGAAGAGGCGGATCGCCTCCTCGATCGTCTTCTCCAAGAGTTCGTCCATGGCGAGTCCGTGAACGCGCACCTCGAGCACCTCGGGCCGGTAGCGCCGTCCGCCGCACGCCTCGCACGGGATCGAGAGATCGGCGAGGAAGTACATCTCGACCTTCGTGACGCCGGCACCCTCGCAGACGTCGCAGCGTCCGCCCGCGACGTTGAAGGAGAATGTGCCGGGCGTGTACTTCCGTTCGCGCGCGAGCGGGGCGCGCGCCCAGCGCTCGCGAATGCGGTCGAAGGCCTTCACGAACGTGGCGGGGTTCGAGCGCTGCGTGCGGCCGACGGGGCTTTGGTCGACGAGCGCCACGCGCGACGAGCCCTCGAGCCCGGTGACGCCGTCGTGCGCGCCGGGTGGCGGCGCCTCTTCCCCGATGGCGCGCGCGGCGGCGCGGTAGAGGACATCCTCCACGAGCGTCGACTTCCCCGAGCCCGAAACGCCGCAGACGCCGGTCAGCGCCCCGACCGGAAAGCGGGCGGTCACGTTCTTCAGATTGTGCTCGCGGGCGCCGGTCACCTCGATCCAACCCGCCGATCGTGCCGGATCGGGAAGGCGAAAGCGCGAGTCGCGAGCCGGGAGGTCGACCGTCGCGCGCCGTCCGGGCCACGTCTCGATCGGACCCTCGTGGATCAGCCCGCCACCCCGCTCGCCCGCGCCGGGGCCCAATTCCACGATCCACTCGGCGGCCTCGATCACGTCGGGATCGTGCTCGACGACGAGGAGCGTGTTCCCCCGTTCGCGGAGTCGAAGCAGGACGCGGATGAGGCGGTCGGTGTCGCGCGGATGGAGCCCGACCGTCGGCTCGTCGAGCACGTAGAGCGTGTGGCTCAGGCTCCCGCCGAGCGCGTTCGCGAGTTCGATCCGCTGCGCTTCCCCGCCCGAGAGCGTCTTCGTCGGGCGGTCGAGCGTCAGATAGTCGAGCCCCGTCTCCCCGAGGTAGTCGAGCCGCCCGCGCAACTCCGCGAGGATCGGCGCGGCCACTTCCGCGCGGACCGGATCGAGGTCGAGCCCGGCCACGAAGCCGCGCAGCGCGCCCACCGTCATCGCCGAGAGGTCGGCCACGTTCGTCCCGCCGACGTAGACCTCGAGCGCCTCCGGCTTCAGGCGGAGGCCGCGGCAGGTTCCGCAGATGACCTGCTCCTGGTAGCGCTTCACCAGGAAGCGCGCGCTCAGCTTGTAGGCCTTCTCCTTCTGGCGCTCGAGGAACGGGAAGACGCCGCGGAATCCGGGCGCGCCGTGGAGGAGGATC
>DASTSZ010000309.1:0-3332 GCA_035760425.1 Candidatus Eiseniibacteriota bacterium
AGGTTCTGGCGACGACTACTTCGCCATCACCATCTTGATGACGTCGGACGTGATTTCTCCGCCCTTGCCATCGCTCACGCTGGCCTTCGCGAAGAAGATTCCCGACCCGACCTTGTTGCCGGACCGGCTGGAACCATCCCACGAGACTTCGTGCGAGCCCATGCCGTAGTTGCCGCTGGCGACCGTCTTCACGAGTTCGCCGCGGACATTGAAGATCCGGACGTTCACGAAGCCGGGCTTGGCGACCGCAAACTTGATCTTGGTCGACGGGTTGAACGGGTTCGGCGAGTTCTGCTCCATCCGCACCGCCTGGCCGGCCAGGTTCGCCGCCGCGATGTTGAGGATGCCGAAGCCCGTGAACTGACGACCACGGATGCTCGAGTACGCCGTCACCGGGCAGACGACCGACTGGTTCACGAGACCGAGCGCCACGAGGCGCGCCTCGATCGTCTTACGAACCAAGTTCACCTGAACCTTCGGCTCGCCGCCGGTCACGATGTTGTCCAGATCGCCGAACGGAGAACCGCCGTTCGGATTGATCGGAACCGCGAGGCCCAGGAACGTCGGGCTCGGGATGATCGAGTTACGGTTCTTGATGCCTTCGGTGCCGGCCGGAATCGCGCCCGCATTGCCGAGCCCGTCCGCGTCCGCGATCGCGCGGAAGCCAGCCGCCTGCGTCTCCGCCGGCATGCTGAGCGTCACGGTCAGGTTCTGGCCGTTGCTACCGAGGTTGAGGGTCGTCGGCGAAATGGCGACGCCCAGCGGAAGCGACGGGAGACAGGTGAGGGCGTTGCCGCGCCACACGTTGATCCCGGGGAAGCTGGAGGCAGCCGCCTGACCCGACATGAGGAACAGGTTGTACTTGGTGCCGTCGGTCGCCGTGTTGGCGAGCGCGGAGGCGTCCGGATCGGCATCGCCGCGGTTGTCGAAGAAGAGATCGCACTTCGACTGCGTCGGGATGTCGAGCTTCCAGATGTCGCCGTTGTTGTTGCCGTCTTCGCCCTGCGGCGCATCGTAGAAGATCGAATTGCCGTCCGAGGAGAAGCTCGGGTTGTTGTGCGAGACCGACGCGAAGTTCGTCTCCGCCAGGCTCACGCTCATGTCGTCGAGGTCAACGATCTCGATGACGTTCTTGCCGAACTTGTTCGTCGCGTAGGCGATCCGATTGCCCGGGCCCCACGACGGCGTGATTTCGGCCTTGGTGTCGAGGTTCGTCGCACGGGCGGGCGAGCCGACCGTCAAGCTGGGGACGTCGACCGACACGTACCAAATGTCGAGCGACGGACCGGCGGCGTTCGACGAGTAGCAAATCGCCGTGCCGTCCGGCTTCCAGTCGGGGCTGCGATTGACGACGTTCGGAGCGGCCGGAACGACGAGAAGCGGCGCGCCGATCGGAGTCGACGCGGCGATGTAGCCGGTGCCGAGACCGAACTCCTGAACGTAGATCGCCGACGTCGTGAGGGCGCCGTCCGTCTGCACGTACGCGAGGTACTTGCCGTTCGGGCTCCACGCCGGATCGGTGTACGAGACCACCGAAGCCGGATCGACCAGAAGCGGATGACGGGCGTCGTTGATGTCGACGACCGAGAAGCCGATCTGCGCCGCATTGCGACCCTGCCAAATCGAACGAACGGTTTCGCTGCCCACGGCCGTGCTGCGCGTGGAGAACGCGTACCAGCGCTCGACGAGCGAGTGACCGCCGTTCGCGCCCACAACGCCGCCGCGAAGCGCCGGCTGCTCACAACCATTCGCGAGACCCGTCTGGAACGGAGGACCATTCGTGAGGGGATCCCAAACCCCACGGAGGGCAGCGAACGCATGTACCGGCACGAGCGCCATGACGAGCGCCAGCAGCGCGGCCACACCTAGCAGTTTCTTCATTCCTTCATCTCCTCTCTAACGCGGGTAAAAGCGAGAAGACACCTCAAGAGGATAAGGTAGACGACAATCCGGGTCTAATCACCTCCTTATTCAATCAGTCTTCTAGGTGGCTCTAACATGAAGTCATCTCGGTGTATCGGGACGATGTTGTCCCGCTTTTATGCTCTAAAGAGTATACGCGTCCGATCGCCGGAGTGTCAAGCAGTTTTTGGAACTTACACGGCTCGGGTCGAGCCAAAATCGCCTTGACACTCCACTACTTGAGGCCTAGTCTGCGGCCAGGGTCAGGCTCAGGTCGCCATGACCGGAGGCCCGTATCACCGGGTTTTCAGCGATTTCTTGGCCCAGGAACCCCCCCACACGGAGATGAAACTCGTTCCGCGGCGGCGCATGGCCGGGGCCGTCCGGGCATAAGGGGAAGTTAATGTCCTTCGCACCAAAGAGTTACTGGCATTTCGCGATTCTGGCGACGGTTCTCTCGACCCTCGCCCCCTCCGCTTCCGCCCAGTCTCCTGGCCTGAAGTCACCCAAGGATGTAAGTGGATTTTACACTACTCTCTATGGGAATGCATTCGGGAACGCGACTGGCAATTTTTCTTTCATCGTCTGGAAGGGGGACAGCTCGGAGGCCGACACCAGTTGGGGCGGCTATCGCGTTCGCCGAACGATCTTTGGGGTGAGCAGCACGCCGTTCGAGGTCGTGGGTCAGTGGACGGCCCGGAATCTCCAGGCCCCCATCTGCTGGCAGGCGATCTCCCCCTGCCCCGGGACCTTCTTCCAGTTCACCGGCACCGGACTCTTCTTCCACGGTTTCCAGCAGAACCGCCGGGCCGACGGAACGTACGTCGTCGACTACCCGCCGGGCGCCCCGCAGGACACCTGCAGCAACTGCTGGGTCTTCGCCGACGGCGGTAGCCTCTCGGGATTCCGCCACCAGTACGCGGTGACCGCCATCGACACGACGGTCGTCATTCAGGACCCGACCCAGACCGACTACTACGAGACGGCCATCGACTCGAGCGAGATCGTCACGCTCACGCCGGGCTCGCCGCCCCGCGACAATCTCGAAGAGATCGCCGTCGTCCCGAACCCCTATAAGGTGCGCGCCGAGTGGGAGCCGGGGGACGGCTCTCGGCTGGTCCGCTTCATCCGTGTTCCCGACAGGGCCACGGTTCGCATCTTCACGTCCAACGGCGAACTCATCCGCGAGCTGAAATCGAACCAGTTCGCGAGTCCCGGCGGCGTGGTCGGGGATGTGCCCTGGGACCTGAAGAACGCGAGCGGCCGCACGGTCGTCTCGGGGATCTACATCTATCAGGTCGAGACGGAAAACGGCCGCACTCGAAAAGGGAAGTTCGTCGTCATCAAGTAGTCCGCCGCGGAGCGATCGCGGCGGTTTGGAGGAATTCATGAATCCGGAAGCCCTCGCACCCGCCGCCGACGGCGCCGCC
>DASTSZ010000310.1:0-3536 GCA_035760425.1 Candidatus Eiseniibacteriota bacterium
TGTCGCAGGCGAGGGCCCTCTCGCCCCAGGCGAGCGCCTCGAAATCCTGCCCCATCGCCTCGTGGAGGACGGCCACGCGGGCGTGGGCGAAGGCGCTCCACGGCTCCAGCCGGGAGAGCGACTCGGCCCACGCGATGGCCGCTTCGGGCTCGCCCGCGGCTTCCGCCAGCGTGGAACGGACCACGAGCGTCATGTCGGTCGGGGGGTGGAGGCGGAACTGGGCGCGCGCCTGCGGCGCCGCGAAGGCGGTGAGGAGTAGCGCGACTACAAGGGTCGGAACCGCTCGGTTCAGTCGTTGGTCATCGCGCAAGGTCGTCTCCCAAAAAGGGTCCGAAAAGGGAACGAGGAAGGCCCGAGAGCCTTCCCCCCCTGTTCGAGACGACGACGATATTATAGCGCGGTGTTACTCGCCATGCAAGACCGATGAGCCCGACGCGACGGGCGGCTCGTGCGAACCCGAGCCTCCACCCGAGCGGGACGACGAAGAGGACGATCCGGACTCCCCTCCCTCGGGCTTTCCTTCGCCGCGACCGCGTCCGCCGCGACGTCCGCGACCTCCCCGGCGGCGCCGGCGGCGCCCGTCCCGGTCGGCCGCGCTCTCGGCCGCCTGCACCGCGGCGGCGGGACTGCCCGGCGCGGGTGCCGGCGCCGTGTGCGCGCGGTTCGTATGGGTCCGTTTCTCCGTCTTCCCCGAGAGCTTCTCGAAGTGGAGGAGCGCGTCGCGGGCCGCTTCCTGCTCGGCTTCCTTCTTGTTCTGCCCGTGGCCGCGTCCCAGCGACTTCCCGGAGACGATGACCTCCACCGTGAAGAGCTTCTGGTGGTCGGGGCCGTTTTCGCTGGAGATGCGGTACTGCGGGTGGGTCTTGAATTCGCCCTGCACGTACTCCTGGAGCATCGACTTGTAGTTCGCGAGATTCGCGTCGCCCAGGATCGTGTGGACTTCCTTCAGGAGCAGCCGCGACGTCAACTGCGCCGCCGGCTCCAGCCCGCCGTCGAGATAGATGGCGCCGATCACGCCTTCCAGGGTGTCGGCCAGGATCGAGGCGCGATTGCGGCCGCCCGATCCCCCTTCGGCTTCGCTCAAGAGGATGTGCTTGCCGAGGCCCATGTGGCTCGCCGTGCGCGAGAGGATGACGCGGCTCACGAGGAGCGACTTCATCTTCGTCAGTTCGCCTTCGCGCAGTTTCGGGAATTTCTTGAAGAGGAATTCGTTCACCACGAGGCCCACCACCGAGTCGCCGAGGAATTCGAGGCGCTCGTTCGACTCGCCGCCGCGTCCGGGGGTCGCGTGGAGGTACGAACGGTGGGTCATGGCCAGGCGCGCGAGCGCCGGGTCCTTGAATTTGTAGTGAACGCAGCGTTCCAAACCCGCCAAATCGAAATCGCGGTCGCGGCCGCGATGAGCCGGCGCCGCGGGGCGGTCCAGCCCGAACAGCTTTCTTAGAAATCGCACGAGTGTCGGACTCCGCTCATCGGCGGAATCCCCTTATGCCACGTATCGCGACAACGCCAGGGTGACGTTATGCCCGCCAAAGCCCAGTGAGTTGGAAAGGGCTGCCTGCACTTCGACCGTTCGCGCAGTGTTGGGGACGTAGTCGAGATCACAGTCGGGGTCGGGGTTCTCGGAATTGATCGTCGGGGGGAGCGTCTTTCGCTCCAGGGCGAGAACGCAAATCACGGTCTCGAGCCCGCCGGCGGCGCCGAGCAGGTGCCCAGTCATCGACTTCGTCGAGCTGATGGCGACCTTCTTGGCATGTTCCCCGAGCACCGACTTGATGGCTTGGGTTTCGAATTTGTCGTTGAGAGGCGTGGAGGTGCCGTGGGCGTTCAAGTATCCGAACGCTTCGAGCGCGAGGCCCGAATCGTCGATCGCCGCCCTCATGGCCCGCGCCGCACCCTCACCCTCGGGGGCGGGCGCGGTCATGTGATGGGCATCTCCCGTGGCGCCGTAACCGACCAGTTCCGCCAGAATCGGCACGCCCCGGCGCTTCGCGTGTTCGAGTTCCTCGATGACGAGGATTCCCGATCCTTCGCCCATGACGAATCCGTCGCGCTGGGCATCGAAGGGACGCGACGCCCGAGCCGGCTCGTCGTTCCTGGTGGACATGGCCTTCATGGAGCAGAATCCCGCGAACGAGACGGGCGTCACCGGCGCTTCCGCGCCTCCCGTGATCATCACGTCCGCTTCACCGCGCTGAATGTGGCGCATCGCCTGTCCGATCGCGTGGGCCCCCGACGCGCATGCCGAGACCGTGCAGTAGTTCGGTCCCTTGGCGCCGAGCTGGATCGAGATCTGACCCGCGGCCATATCGGAAATCATCATCGGGATGAAGAACGGGCTGACCCGTCCCGGTCCCTTCTCGAGGAGCGCGCGGTGCTGGTCCTCGAGCGTGGCGATGCCGCCGATGCCGGATCCGACGATCACGCCGTAACGCGTGGGATCGACGGTCTCCGGGGAAACGCCGGCCTGCTTCACGGCCTGCACCGCCGCGCCGATCGCGAACTGGACGAAGAGATCGGCCCGCCGGACTTCCTTCCGGTCGAGATAATCCTCGGCCTTGAAGCCCTGGGCTTCGCCCGCGATCGTGGTGTCGTAGCCGGTGGTGTCGAACCGAGTGACCTGTCCGATTCCCGACTCGCCCGCGACGAGCCGCCGCCAGAACGTCTCGACATCCGAGCCGAGGGGCGAAACGACCCCCAACCCGGTGACGACGACGCGGCGCGGCGTTTCAGTCTTCATCATGACGTGGATTCGCTCCGTGACGGCGCGCCTTCCGGATCGTGATGCCCGGGGCGCACCGCGCGCGCATTCGCGCGTTCCTTAGGCGTTCTTCGGGACGTGGGACTCGAGGTACTTGATGGCATCCGCGACGGTCGTCATCTTCTCGGCGTCCTCGTCCGGAATCTCCAGGTCGAACGCCTCCTCGAGGGCCATGACCAACTCCACCGTGTCGAGCGAGTCCGCGCCCAAATCGTCGATGAACGACGCTTCCGGCGTGACCTGCTCCGGCGCTACGCCCAACTGATCCACGATGATCTGCTTGACCCGATCCTCACTAAAAGTCGCCATACGCTTCTACACCTCCCGTTCGTTGCGTTCCCGCGTTCGCGAGGACGCGTTTACATCACCATGCCGCCGTCGACCGGCAGCACTTGTCCCGTGACGTACCCGGCGTCCTCCGAGCAGAGGAAGGCCACCGCGTGCGCCACGTCGTCGGCCGAACCGAGCCGGCCGAGCGGGATCTGGGCTTGGAGCCCGGCCCGCACGTTCTCTCCGAGCGCCTCGGTCATCGCCGTTTCGATGAATCCGGGCGCCACGGCATTCACCGTAATATGACGAGAGGCCAATTCCTTCGCAACCGCCTTCGTCAGACCGATCAAGCCCGCCTTCGAGGCCGCGTAGTTCGCCTGCCCGGCGTTTCCGATCAACCCGATGACCGACGTGATGTTCACGATCCGTCCCCAGCGGGCCTTCATCATCGGCCGCGTGAAGGAACGGATGGCGCGAAAGGCCCCCTTCAGATTCGTGTCGAGCA
>DASTSZ010000311.1:0-3735 GCA_035760425.1 Candidatus Eiseniibacteriota bacterium
TCGACCGCGCGCTCACCATCCGCGGCGACGACGGAGCCGTCGTCGAGGGGACCGGGACCGGCTCCGTTCTCTTCCTGACCGCCTCCCTCGTCCGGATCGAGAACCTCGCCGTCCGCCGGAGCGGAAACCAACCTTCGACCATCGACGCCGGCGTCTTCGTGAAGGGCGGCTCGCACGTGCGTATCGCCGACGTCACCATGACCGACGTGCTCTACGGCGTCGCGGCGGAGCGCGCCGAGTCGCTTCTCGTCGAGCATTGCTCGCTCCGGGGCCGGTCGTCCGGCACCGGCGCCGTCGAGCTCTCGATGGACGCCTCGAACGGGAATGGCATTCACCTCTGGTATTGCCACGACGCCTCGCTTCGCGACACCCGCATCACGCGTTTCGTCGACGGCGTCTACCTCGCCTTCGCCTTCGGCACCGAGATCCGCGGCAATCTCCTCTGGGAGAACGGGCGCTACGGCCTCCACACGATGTATTGCCAGAACAACCGGCTCCTCTCGAACCGTTTCACGCGCAACATCGCCGGTTGCGCCATCATGTTCTCGAATCACCTCCAGGTGGAGGGGAACGACTTCATCCGAAACCGCGGATCCCGCACGTACGGGCTCCTCCTGAAGGACTGCTCGGACGGACGCTTCACCCGAAACCGTCTCGTCGACAACACGGTCGCGATCTTCATGGACGGCTCGAACCGCAACCACGTGTCGGCGAATCTGGTGCAGGACAACGGCTGGGGCATCCTCCTCTTCTCCTCCTGCGCGGGAAACGAGTTCGCCGGGAACAACTTCTGGAACAACGACTACCCCGTGGCGCTCGACATGCGCTACAGCGACAACCGCTTCGACGACGGCGCGCGCGGCAACTATTGGAGCGAGAACGCGCCCTACGATCTCGACGCGGACGGCGTGAGCGACGTCCCCTTCTCGCCCGTCAGCGCCTTCGCGTTCCTCTCGAAGCAGTATCCCGACCTCGCCGTCCTCGGTAAGAGCCCCGCGGCCACCGCGCTCGGGGTGGCGGAGCGGACGATTCCCTCGCTTCGGCCGAGCGAGATCGTCGACCGGTTCCCGCTCGTCGCCCCAGCGACGACGGCGCCGCCGGCGCCCGCGCCCGAGCCGCCCGCCCGCGCCGGGGGCGGTTCCCGTGCGGCGGCGGGCGCGGGCTTCGCGCTCGTGGCCGCGACGGGCGTGGCGGGCCTCTTCGTCCGGCGGCGCCCCCGATGATCCGCGTCGAGTCGATGACCAAGCGCTACGGCGCGCTACTCGCCGTGGACGATCTCTCGTTCGAGGTCGTCCCGGGCGAGACGTTCGCGCTCATCGGACCGAACGGCGCCGGAAAGACCACGACGCTGAAGGCGATCCTCGGTTTGGCGCGCCCCGACACGGGACGCATCGCGATCGGGCCCGACGGGCTCGCGCCGCACGATCCGCGCGCGCGCGAGCGGCTCGGCTACGTGCCGCAGCGGGTCGAGTTCCCGCCCGCGCGGACCGCGGCCGAGATCCTCGCCTACTTCACCGCGCTTCGCGGACTCCCCGCCGACGCGGGCCCCCGCGCGCTCGCCCGCGTCGGGCTCTCCGACGTGGCGGGCCGGCGCGCGAGCGAACTCTCGGGCGGCTACGCGCAGCGGCTCTCCTTGGCGCAGGCGCTCCTGGGCGACCCGTCGCTCCTCGTCCTCGACGAGCCGACCGCGAGCCTCGATCCGGAAGCCACGTGGGAGTTCCGCTCGCTGGTCGAGCAGTTGCGGCGCGAGGGGACGACGATTCTCCTCTGCTCCCATCTCCTCGCGGAGGTGGAGCGGATCGCCGACCGGGTTCTGATCCTCCTCCACGGGAAGCGGGCGGCGCTCGAGTCGCTCGCCGCGCTTCGCGAGCGCCAGGTGAACGCGACGCGGCTCGTCATCGAGTTCCGCGACGACGCGGCCGACGCGCGGCGGCGGCTCGAGGCCGCGGGGTTCCCGTGCGAATCCCTCGACGCTCGCCGGCTCGTCCTCGACGGCGCCGAGGGACGCGGCGTGACGGCGCTCGATCTCCTTCGCGACGGCGGCGTGGCGATTCGTTCGTTCGAACTCTCGCGCCCGACGCTCGAGGAACTCTTCCTCTCCGTCGTCCGAGGAGAGCGCGCCGATGCGTGACGTCCGACCCGGAGCCCCGCGATGAAGCGCCCCTACGTGCGGCTCGCGATCGTCGTGGTCGTCGCCGGGCTGGCCCTCGGCCTTCTCTCCAAACTCCCCCGCCGCGAGGCGGCCCGCCCGCTCCGCGCGCCCGACGCCGAACGCGTGACCGTCGCGCTCGAGATCGGCGAGGGGGGCGCGGTGACAACCGACCGCGCGCGCGTTCCGAAGGGCTCGCTCCTGGTGCTCCGCGCCGTGAACATGGGCGCGCTCCCGCGCACGCTCTCGCTCTCCGGATACGAGGATCGGCTTCGCCTCCTCGTCGTGCCCGGCGAGATCGCGCACGCGACGATTCGGGCCGACCGGCCGGGCGGCGACCTCGCGTGGCTCGTGGACGGGAATCCCGCGGGCCGCTTCGCCGTGACCGGCTCCCACCTGGACGAGAACTCGCCGTGAGCCGCCCCGGCCGATTCACGCGCATCCGGATCGTCGCGGGCGAGGAATACCGCCGCGCGCTCGAGACGCGCTGGCTCTTCGCTTTCACCGCCCTCTTCGCGCTCCTCGTTCTGGGGCTCTCCTACTTCGGTCTCGCGCAGAGTCGCGAGGTCGGATTCCAGGGTTTTTCGCGCGTCACCCTGAGCCTCATGAACCTCGTCCTCTTCCTGGTGCCGCTGACCGGGCTCGTGGTCGGCGTGGGAAGCGTGGCGGGCGGCGGCGACGCGCTCCCGCTCCTGCTCGCGCAGCCGGTTTCGCGCGGCGAAGTCCTCGTGGGCAAGTACCTCGGCCTGTGCGCGGCGCTCGGCGTGGCGCAGGCGCTCGGGTTCGGCGGCGGCGGGGTCGTCGTCGCCTTCCAAGCGGGAAGCGAACAGATCGCCGGCTTCGCGGCGCTCATGCTGCTCTCCTTCCTCCTCGGCTGTCTCTCGCTCTCGGCCGCGCTCTGCATCGCGTCGATCTTCCCCGACCGCCTGCGCGCTCTCTCCATGGCGCTCTTCCTCTGGCTTCTCATGGTGGTGCTCTACGACGTCGCCGTGCTCGGCGCCACCGCCATCCTGCGAGGCGTGCCGCTCCAAGCGGTGCTGATCCCGGCGCTCCTCGTGAACCCGGTCGACTTGGTCCGCATTCTCATCACGATCGCGGTCGGCTCGGGCGCGCTCTTCGGGCCGACGTCGGCCGTGCTCGTCCACTTCTTCGGAGGCGCCGGCGGCGCGCTCCTCGCGATCGGGGTCCTCGCGATCGAAACCGCCGTGCCGCTCCTCGTCGCGCTCCGCGTCTTTCGCCGAAGGGATTGGTGAACCGTGGGAATCCCGCTGCCCGTTCGTGAACCGCCCCGGGTCGTACCGGGACAGGAGCCCTACCGCCGACTCTTCCCGCTCGGCGTGGTCGTCGGACTGACCGGTGTCGGACTCTGGATCGCGCATGCCGCCGGATGGATCGCCTATCCCGGCACGGCGCACGCGATGCTCCTCCTCCTCGGATTCCAGCAGTGCTTCATCCTCGGCTTCCTCATGACCGCCATGCCCGCCTTCCTCCATGCGCCCCACTGCCGGAAGGGCGAACTCGGCGCGGCGGTCGTCGCCGTCGCCGCCGCCTCGGCGTGCGCGCTCGCGGGGTGGAACGCGGCGGCC
>DASTSZ010000312.1:0-3378 GCA_035760425.1 Candidatus Eiseniibacteriota bacterium
AGGATCCGTTCCACGGCGCCGACGTAGGCCATGTTGTTCCCGAGCGGCGACATGTAGTCCATCCGATCGGTGACCGTGATCGACTTCGTGTAGGTCTTCGACTCCATGATCTTTTCCATCCCCGTGTGCAGATAGCCCATCACGGGGCGGACCGCTCGCACGATTTCGCCGTCGAGCTCGATGATGAGGCGCAGCACGCCGTGCGTGCTGGGGTGCTGCGGCCCCATGTTGATGGTGATCGTGTTGAATTCGGGCGTGGAGCCGGTCGCGGCCGGATCGTGGGTGGTGACGGTGGCGCTCATGTCGGTCCGATCAGGCGGCGCCCGTCCCCTCCGCCGGCACGGCGGCCGGGAGGTCGGGCTTGAGGCGCTGCCGGTCGATCTTCTCCTGGAGTTTCATGATGCCGTAGATGAGGGCTTCGGGACGCGGCGGGCAGCCGGGAACGTAGACGTCCACCGGCACGATGGTGTCGACGCCCTGCACGATGGCGTAGTCGTTGAATTCGCCGCCGCACGAGGCGCAGGCGCCCATGGAGATGACCCACTTCGGCTCGGGCATCTGGTCGTACACGCGGCGCAGGATCGGCGCCATCTTCTTGCTCACGCGGCCGGCGACGATCATCAGGTCGGCCTGGCGCGGCGACGCGCGGAACACCTCGGCGCCGAAGCGCGCGAGGTCGTAGCGGGAGGCGGTGGTCGCCATCATCTCGATGGCGCAGCAGGCGAGGCCGAAGGTCGCGGGCCAAATCGACGAACGGCGCGCCCAATTGACCATCTTCTCGACCGTGGTGGTGAGGATGCCGTCTGGTACGAGTTCTTCGATGCCCATGGATTCGCTCCAGAACCCGGCGCGCTCCGGCGGACGCCGGGGCTCGACGCTGGGAAGGTCTTGAGCCGCAAAGCCTAGCAGGGGGTGCCGGGGTCGTCAACGACAGCCCTGGGACCCCTCGATCAGAGCCCCAACGCCTCCAGGCCGAGTTCGGTGACGGCGAAGAGAAAGACCCCTCCGAAGACCGCGAGCGGCTTTCGGATCCCCTTCGCCTCGTTCACGGCGGGAATGAGATCGGACGCGGCGACGTAGAGGCCCGCGCCCGCGGAGAGCGGCAGGGCGACGTGCACGAACGTGGACCAGATGGAGATCGTCGCCACGCCGAGCACGGTCGCGGCGCCGAGGACGGCCGAGCTGAGGACCGCGTCCCGCTTCGTGCGGCCGGCCGCGACCATGATCGACGCGACGGTGAATCCCTCCGGCACCTTGTGGAGGAAGACCGCGACGGCGACGAGGATGCCGAGCGTCGGCGTGACGAGGAAGCCCGACCCGATCGACACGCCGTCGAAGAGCGTGTGGAGGGCGAGGCCGAGGAGCGCGGTCGTGCCGACGACCGGCTTCACCCAGTGTTCGTGGTGCGTCTCCTCGCCGAAGTGGAAGTGGCCCAGCAGCACGTGCTCGGCGAAGTGGACGAGCAGATAGCCGGCCAGGAGGAGCGCGCCGACCGAGAAGGCCTTCCCCGCGTCGCCCGTCGTGGCGACGTTCAGGCGGTAGCTCTCGGGGATCATGCGTAGGATGACGGCGGCCAGCATGAACCCGGCGCCGAAGGCCACGAGGTAGGACTGGCGGACGTGATCCCACGTGCGGCTGCTCACGGCGAGCATGCCGCCCGTCACGTTGGCGAGCCCGGCGAGGACGCCGCAGGCGATCGCCAGGGGCCAGCCGTTAGCCATCGCGGTTCATGCCGCGCGGCCGCACGCTAGCGGCCGCGGACGATGCCGGGGGTGTGGGTCGTCCCGACGGGGACGAGGAGCTGCTCCTTCGAGTAGACGAAGGCGTCGCGCGAGACGTCCGAGAGTTCGAAGTTGTGGCCCAGGAAGACGGCGTCCTCCGGGCACGCCTCCTCGCAGTAGCCGCAGAAGATGCAGCGGAGCATGTCGATCTCGTAGCGCTTGGCGTAGCGCTCGCCGGCGGAGTAGCGCTCCGTCTCGGTGTTCTCGGCCGCCTCCATGTAGATCGCGTCGGCGGGACAGACGGCGGCGCAGAGGCCGCAGCAGACGCAGCGCTCGAGTCCGTTCGCGTAGCGATGGAGTTCGTGGAGGCCTCGGAAGCGCGGGAACATCTGCATCCGCTGTTCCGGATACTTCAGCGTCACCGGCTTCTTGAAGAAGTGCGACAGCGTGATCGAGAGGCCCCGCATCAATTCCTGGACCATGGTTGGCGCTCCTCGGGGAGGACGAAGCGGCGGACCCGCGGGGCCGTCGCGTAAGTGCTTCGGGAAGCGCTCGTTATCGTTCGAGCGCGGGATGACGATAGCAGGGGGCGGCGGGGGCGGTCAAGGCGCGGCGTCGAGGGGGCGCCGCGGGCGAGGCGGGGCGTCTAGGCGCCGTATTCCTCGGGGCGGATGTCGTGCTTCTTCATCTTGTAGAGGAGCGTCGTCCGCTTCATGCCGTTCAGGCTCCGCGCGGTCTCCGACTGGTTGCCGCGATTGAGCCGGAGCGCGTTCACGATGGTCTCGCGCTCGGCGCCCGCTTCCTTCTTCGACGAAGGACGCGCGCGGAGTCCGGCGCGGCCGGCCGCGGCGCGCGGGCTCGGCAACTGGATCGCCTCGGGTCCCGCGACGTCGCCGTCCCGGCCGAGGGCCACGACGCGGTCGAGCACGTTCCGCAGTTCGCGGACGTTGCCCGGCCACGTGTGCGCTTCGAGAAGCGCCCACGCCTCTTCCTTCAGCGTGATCGCCTTCCGCGCCTGCTTGCCGGCGCGCTCGAGGAGGTAGGCGCCGATGAGGCGGATGTCGCCCGGGCGCTCGCGCAGGGGCGGCACTTCGAGGCGGATCCCGTTCAGGCGGTAGTAGAGATCGTCGCGGAAGAGTCCGCGGCGGACGAGCGACGGCACTTCGCGCGTCGAGGCCGCGATGACGCGGACGTCGACCTGCTGGAGCGCCACGCCGCCCACGCGGCGGAGTTCGCCGTTCTCGATGACGCGAAGGAGCTTCGCCTGCGCGCCCGTGAGGAGTTCGCTCACTTCGTCGAGGAAGATGACGCCGCGGTTCGCCGCCTCGAAGAGGCCGGGGCGCGTGTTCCGCCCCGCGGTTCCGACGTCCGATTCCTCGCCGAAGAGTTCCACGTCGAGCTGGCCCTCGGGGAGCGCGGCGCAGTGGCTCACCACGAAGACGCCTTCGCGGCGCTCGCTGATGGCGTGCGCGGCGCGCGCGAGGAGCTCCTTCCCCACGCCGCTCTCGCCCAGGATGAGGATCGGGAGGCGGCTGTTGGCCGCGCGCTCCACCGTCTTCATCAGGTCGACCATGCGCGGATCGGCCGTCACGATGCCGTAGCGGAAGCACCCCGCGTCGGCGTTCGACGGAAGCGGTTCGGCGACCGGCGTCGGGGC
>DASTSZ010000313.1:0-4749 GCA_035760425.1 Candidatus Eiseniibacteriota bacterium
GAGTTGATCGCGACGCCGAAGCCGATCGACGCGTCGGCTCTCAAGGGAAGACTGGGGGGATCGTGAACGAAGAGCCGAGCGAAGGGGCGCCGCCGCCCGTCACGTCGGATGCCGCTGGGCCCGGCGACACCACGCCCCCGCTCCCCTGGTACCGCCGCCTCCACCCGGCCTTCCGTTTCGTCGGATTTCTCCTCTTCCTCGTCGCCGGCGTCGTGGCGATCCAGGTCGTCTGGAACCTCCTGAAACTCCCGCACGCGACCTCGAAGGGGATCGAGCAGCCGGTCCCACTCCTTCTCACCGCCACGATGCTCGTGATCCTCTCGACGAGCGTGAATTGGCTTTCGGTCCGCGTCTTCGAAGGGCGCGGGCTTCGCACGCTCGGCTTCGGGCTCGCGCCGGGTCTTCTCCGCCGCGTCGGCATCGGGCTCTTCTTCGGCGGGCTCACGCCCGCGATCGTCGCATGGTCGCTCGCCGCGGTCGGCATCGCCACCATCACGCGCGCGACCCCCGACCTTCTCGCCGTGACGCTCCCGATGTTCCTCGCGATGGCGTTCATCTCCAGTTGGGAGGAACTCGTCCTCCGCGGCTACTTCATGCAGGCGATCGGCGCGATGGGAGGCCCCTGGGTGGCCTCCATCGTCTCCGGCCTCCTCTTCGGGCTCGTGCACGCCGGAAATCCGGGCGCGAACCCGGCGGGGCTCATCATCACCGCCTTGAACGGCATCCTCCTCGCGCTCATGACGGCGCGAACCGGCTCCCTCTGGCTGGCCTGCGGCTACCACGCGGGCTGGAACCTCGTCGCGGCGCTCGGCTTCGGCATGCGGGACAGCGGGATGGTCTCTCCGGGCGCTCTCTTTTCGACCGACTTGAAGGGCCCGACCCTCTGGACGGGCGGCAGTTACGGATTCGAGGCCTCGCTGCTCGCCTTCCTCGTGGAGTTGGTGATTCTGGTCGTCCTCTGCGTCCACGCCCCCCGCTGGGCGGGGGACTCGGAGGCATGGCCTTACTACCAGAAGAAGCGGTAGAATCGCCGCCGTGACGTCGGCGCGCACGCTCCACCCCCAAGACCAGATCGCCCACTACCGAATCGTCGGCCCGCTCGGGGCCGGCGGCATGGGCGAGGTCTATCTGGCCCAGGACCAGACGCTCGAGCGGAACGTGGCGCTGAAGATCCTCCCGCCCGAACTGGTCCAGAGCGAAGAGCGCGTCCGCCGTTTCGTGCGCGAGGCCAAGTCGGCCTCCTCGCTCAATCATCCGAACATCGTCACGATCTACGAGATCGGCCAGGACGAAGTCCGCGGCGCCGAAGGCGTCGAGAAGGATTCGGGGTCCTCGTCGCTCCACTACATCTCCATGGAACTCGTGAGCGGCGACACGCTCGCGACGAAGATCCACCTCGACAAGACCGACCTTCGCACGCTCCTCGGCTATCTCGCGCAGGCGGCGGAGGGCTTGGCGAAGGCGCACGCCGCCGGCATCGTCCATCGCGACTTGAAGCCCGGCAACATCATGGTCTCGAAGGACGGCTTCGCGAAGGTGCTCGACTTCGGCCTCGCGAAGCTGACCGAGAAGGCGCCGGCCGACGCCGACGTGACGAGCGGTCCGACGCACGGCGACGGCACGAGCGTCGGCGCGGTCGTCGGCACGGTGGGCTACATGTCGCCCGAGCAGGTGCGCGGCGCGGCGGTCGACCATCGCTCGGACATCTTCTCCTTCGGCTGCATCCTCTACGAGGCGGCCACGCGGAAGAAGCCCTTCACCGCCGAATCGAACGTGGAGACGATGCACAGGATCCTCCACGACAAGCCGACGCCGGTGGAGGAGATCAACAAGGAGATCCCGACCGAGGTGCGCCGGCTCATTCGCCGCTGCCTCGCGAAGAATCCGGACCAGCGTTTCCAGTCGGCGAAGGACCTCGCGATCGAACTCCGCGAGGTGGTGGACGAGTACGACTCGCTCACCGCGTCGGGAAGTTCGGGGAGCGGGTCGACCGCGCTCGGCGCGCCGCCCGCGCGCCGCCGCGGACTATCGCCCATCGCGATCATCGCCGGCGCCGTCGTGCTCGCCGGGGTTCTCGTGACGGCGGGGCTCCTGATCCGACGCGGGCAGGAGGGCGCCGCTCCCGCGGCCCCGGCGGCGATTCGCGTGAGCACCGTGACGAATCAGGGAATCGCCCGCGCCTCCGCCCTCTCTTCCGATGGTCGGTACTACGCTTACATCGTCTCGATCGAAGGACTCAACACCATCCGCGTCCGCCAGCTCGCCACCGGCAGCGACGTGGAGGTGCTTCCGCCGCAGAAGAACCGACTCGAACAGCTCATCTTCACGCCCGATGGAAGTTATCTCTACTACAACGGCGCCGACCCCGACCGGCAGGGATATCGCGCGCTCTTCGCCGTTCCGGCGCTCGGCGGAACACCTCGGAAACGGCTCTACGACATCGATTCGCGGGCGAGTTTCTCGCCGGACGGGAAGCAGGTCGCCTTTCGCCGCGGCGCCCCGCACGCCAAGCAGGAACTCCTCGTCCTCTACGACTTGGAGAAGAACCAGGAGCGGACGCTCGCGACCGTGAGCAATCCGATCACGCTGACGCAGCCGGCCTGGTCGCCCGACGGGAAGAAGGTTGCGGTGATCGAGGACAACGGAACGGGGAGCCTGGCGTCGACCCTCGCGACGTACCGCGTGGCGGACGGGAAGCGAGAGACGATCGGCGCGCGTTCGTGGCTCGGCGCCGTGGATGTCGTCTGGCTCCCGGACGGCAGCGGCTTGATCATCTCGGCGCTCGATACGTCGACCGCGACCGAAGCGCAGCTCTGGCAGGTGGACGCTCGGACCGGGCGCGAACGACGGATCACGAACGACGCGAGCCAGTACGTCAGCCTCAGTCCGTCGGGAGACGGGACGATGCTGGCGGCGACTCGGATCCGTACCGAGGCCAATCTCTGGTCGGCGGCGTCCACCGGCGCGCGGCGCCTCCGTCAGCTCTCGTTCGGCTCCGCGGACGAGGGCGCGGTCGCCAATTTCACCGTCGGCGCCGACACGATGCTCTTTTTCAACATGGTCAAGGACGGCTCGAGCCAGATCTGGTCGCTCGGCCGCAGCGGAGGCACGCCGACGAAGATCTCCGGTGCGCACCGCTACGCCGCCATTCACCGGGATGCCGCCGCGGGAGGCGTGATCGCGATTCAGGTGGACGCCGACAGGGAGCCGCATATCTGGCGGCTCGACCCGAACGGCGAGAACGCGCGTCAACTCACGACAGGCAAAGGCGAGTTCCCGATCAACGTCTCGCCCGACGGGAAGACGCTCCTCTTCGAGCGAAACGAGGAAGTCGACGTCCTCTGGAGCGTGCCCACGGAGGGCGGCGCGCCGGTACGGCTCGGCACGAGTTCGCGTGGATCGGCGCTGTTCTCGCCCGACGGGCGTCGCATTCTCCATACCGTGATTCGCAGCGAGAACGGACAGGGCGTCTTCACCCAGGAGGTCATCAACGCCGACGGCAGCGGGACTCCCATCCGGATTCCACTCCCGAGCCGGGCGGACGACCGCAACTGGTCACCCGACGGCAAGGCGATCACCTTCGTCGACGGAGCGGACCTCTTCATGAACATCCATCGGATACCCGTCGAGGGCGGCGCGATCACGCCCATCACGCGCTTCACGGACGGCCGCATCGTGTCGCACTGGTGGTCGCCCGACGGGAAGCAGATCCTCATCCATCGCCGCGGGGCCGGGAACGCGAGCAATCTCTGGGTCTGCGCGGCCGACGGAAGCAAGGCCACACCGATCACCGATTTCGAGACCGGAGACATCACGGACGCCCACTGGTCGCCCGATGGGACGCTCGTCTACTTCACGTACGGCGAGTCGAGCCAGAACGCCGTGTTGATTCGTAACTTCAAGTAGCGCCATGAAGCCGCAGCCGAGCGTCTTCGCCGCCGCGATTCTCCTGATGGCCTGCGGCGCGCTCGCCCTCTTCCTGCCGCAGGAGTTGGCGGGCGGGCTCGACCGCGCGGGCGCGCCCACGAGCCCGCTCGTGGTGCAGCTCCTGGCCGGCGCGCTCTTCGCGGTCGGCATGCTCGACTGGATGAGCCGCTTCGCCACGATCGGGGGGATCTACGGCCGCCCCGTGGTGCTGACGAACCTCGTCCTCTTCTTCACCGCGGCCATGACGCTCGTCCGCCACGCGATGCGCGTGGGAGGCGCGGGGCCCTGGGCCGCGTTCGGCGTCTCGGCGCTCTTCGCCGTCTGGTTCGCGCGAATCATGTTCCTTCCCTCACCCGGAGCGAAAACATGAACGAATCGGCCACCACCGCCGCGGCCACTCCCGCCGCCCGACGTCCGGGCCGCGGCTTCTACACCGTGATGGCGAGCCTCATCGCGCTCGTCGTCTTCATCGGATTCGCGCCGACGTTCTATCTGGCGCCGGTCTTCAACGCGAAGCCGGTGACGCCGCTCGTGGCGCTCCACGGCACCCTGTTCACCCTCTGGATTATCGTCTTCTTCACCCAAGTGCGGCTCGTCGCCGCCCGGCGAGTCGACGTGCATCGGAAACTCGGCGCGGCCGCGGCGTTCTTGGCGGCGGCAATGCCGGTGGTCGGCGTGATGGCCGCCATCGCGTCGGCGAAGCGAGGCTTCACGCCGCCCGGAGGACCGCCGCCGCTCGTCTTTCTCGCCATTCCCATGATGGACATGATCGTCTTCCCGACGCTCATCGGCCTCGCCCTCTACTTCCGCCGCCGAAGCGAC
>DASTSZ010000314.1:0-2530 GCA_035760425.1 Candidatus Eiseniibacteriota bacterium
CGAGATTGGTGAAGAGCTCCTCGAGGACCAAATCGAGCATGTGGCTCGGCCCCTCCTCGACCCCTTCCTCCACGGCGAAGTCGCGCGTGAACAAGAAGATGTCCGGGAGAACGCCGATGTCCCGGGGAAAGCGCCGCACCCAGGCGCGAACGGGCATACCGAGCCTCCTTCGACCTTCGAAGACAACAGATTCAAGCCATCATAGGGGATTCCGGCGCAGGACGCGCCATCGAGTAGGTAAGTTATTGTTAAATTGTTAGATAGAGGTCGCGGCCGAGAGGCGGGGCTCGCTCCGCGGGGGCAGGCGGGCGCTAGGCCGGTCGGACCAGCGAGCGGTCGATCTCGGCGAGCCTCGGCGCCCCCGCAAGCGCCATGGCGAGCGAGAGTTCGCTGCGGAGGATTTCGAGCACGCGCTCGACGCCCGCCTCGCCGCCGGCCGCCAGGCCGAAGAGATAGGGACGGCCGATGAAGACGCCCCGTGCGCCCAGGGCGAGCGCCTTCAAGATGTGGGAGCCGCGCCGGAATCCGCCATCCACGTAGACCTCGAGACGACCCGCGACGGCTTCGACCACGTCGGGAAGCGCGAGGACCGTGGCCTCGCCGCCGTCGAGTTGGCGGCCGCCGTGGTTCGAGACGATGATCGCGTCGACGCCCGCGTCGATGGCGCGGCGGGCGTCGTCGGGCCGCACGATCCCCTTCAGGACGATCGGCAGTCGCGAGAACGAACGGAGCCAGGCGATCGCGGCCCAGTCGAGCGACTGATCGAATAGATCGTGCACGCGAGACGCCATTCCGCCCGGGATGTTCCAGCGATTGACGTCGGCGCCGTAGGCGTCGAAGTTCGCCATCGTAACACCCGCCGGAAGCGTGAATCCGTTCCGATGGTCCCGCTCCCGCCGCCCGAGAATCGGCGTATCGACGGTGAGGACGAGCGCTCGATAGCCCGAACGCTCGGCGCGTTCGGCCAGGTCTCTCGCGAGGTCGCGATCCTTGTAGACGTAGAGCTGAAACCAGAGCGGGCCCGTGGCCGCCTCCGCGATCGCCTCGAGAGCCGTCGACGCGATCGTGCTGGCCGTCATGAGGACGCCCGCCCGCCCCGCGGCGCGCGCGGTGGCGCGCTCGCCCTCGGGATGCGCGAGTTTGTGGAAGGCCGTAGGCGCGAGCGCCACCGGCATGGAGACCGGCGCGCCGAGGAATTTCGTCGTGAGGTCGAGCTTGCTCACGTCGACGAGGACGCGATGAAGGAGCACCCACCGGTCCATGCCGGCGCGATTCCGGGCGAGCGTCTCCTCGTCTTCCGCGCCGCCCGCGTAGTACTCGAACGAGGCGCGCGGCATCTTCCGCCGGGCGACGGCTTCGACATCGGCGACGTTGAGGAGCGCCGCGAGCGCCGCATGATTGGCGCCGCGCGGGGCGGCCGCCTTCTTCCGGGCCTTCGTCCCCTCGTGCTGCGAGCGGCGCCGCGCGCCGGCCGCCGTCGCCTGCTTCATCGCCTTCCGTGTCGCCATTCGCGCCTCGTCCGATCCCGCGCCTACTTCTTGCGCGTGAACTCCATGGTGAACGACTCGACTTTGCCGTCGGTGTCCGACGACCAGACCTGCTTCAGGTGGTCGGCGTCGACGAGGACCAGCGTGACCGCCGACATGCGCGCCTCGCCCTTCTTCCAATTCGTGATGTCCTGCATCGTGAACTCGAGGCTCGAGCCGTCCTTCGTGCAGCGGAGGCGAGGCTGGTTGCCGGAGCCGCAATAGTGCGTCATGACGACGGCGTCGCCGTCCGGGTGATAGACGTTGATCATCGGCGACTCGCCCATCGGGTCGAGGCGCTCCACGATGGCGCTGCCGTTCGCGACGACCTCGAAGCTGGTGGCGCCCTTGTGCCCGCCGTCGGCGACGCCTTCCCATGCGCCGACCAGGGATTTCAGGTGCTCGAAGGCGGCCGGCTTCCGGGCGAGGGCGGGATGCTCGTCCTTGCCTTCCGCCGCGAAGGTCGGCGTGGCGAAGGAAACGGCGGCGAATGCGGCGACGAGAGCGATCAGGCGCTTCATGACTTAATCCCCCTTGAAATGGTGAGTCGAAACGGACAGACGGAGAGCCTACCACCATGGTTGTCCGCATCCAATGGCGGCGGTAGACTCGTGGGATTCCGCCACCTAGGAGGCTTCATGCCAGCCCCGTACCGATCGATCCCGACGACGCCCGCGCGGTTCGCCGCCATGGTCCTGGTTCTGAGTCTGGGGTTTATTCCCGACGTCGCGCGGGCCGAAGAGGCGGAGGACTCGCCGCTCCGGGCGGGCGCGTGGGCCGCGGAGTTCGAACTGGACCCGACCTTCCAATACGGAATCGGCTATACCGGATCCGCGACGCTCGCGGTCAAGCGACACTCGTCGCCGAGCCGCGCGTTTCGCTTCGGGCTCAACATCGGTTTCAATGAGGACCGACAGGATGGAAGTGATCTTCAGCAGATCTACAATCCGCCCTCCTTCCCGTACCCGACCTCGACCGAGGTGAACCTCGATCGGCACACGGAG
>DASTSZ010000315.1:0-6182 GCA_035760425.1 Candidatus Eiseniibacteriota bacterium
GCGGTCGCGGGACTGGCGGTCCTCGCCGTCGCCGCGCCGGCGCCAGCGGCGCGCTGGAGCCTCGGCGCGAACTACGGCTTCGCGATCCACCATCCCGACGCGGGCGACAACACGACGATCTTCGGCTGGCCCGGGAGCGCCTTCGGCTACCAGCCCGGCATGCGCCTCGGCGTCACCGGCGGCGGGCGCTTCAGCGAGGCCTATCTCGACCTCGGCGTCCTCTTCCTCGACCGCGACGGCGTCTCGAGCCGCGATCTCCAGGCATCGCTCAACTACCAGCGGAATCTCTCGCCGGAGAGCACGACCTCGCTCTACTTCACGGCCGGCGGGGGCGTGCTCCATCGGGCCGACGACGCCGGCTCGGCGTCGATCTCGGCGTCGGCCGCGACGTTTGGCGGAGGCGTCGGCGTCCGGAACGAGGTCTCGAACGGCTTCGGCTCGCTTCGCGTGGAAGCCCGCGTCGACCGCGTGATCGAGGGAACGAACGGGGGGCTCGTCGTCATCGAGCCGGCCGTCGTCTACGCGCTCAAGGTCGGTTTCGACCTCTGGCTCTTCGACGAAGACGACTAATCGGGAAGGAGCGATCGAATGAATCCCGCCGCGCCGAATCAAACGCAGGAAATCCAGGCCCTGGAGCAGGAACTACTCGAGAAGTCGCAGCGCCTCGCCGAACTGAAGCGCGCGCAGCCGCGCCAGCGCGTCGAGGACTACGTGCTCGCGGGCTGGGACGGACCGGTGAAGCTCTCCTCGCTCTTCCAGGGGAAGAAAGACCTGATCGTCGTCCACAACATGGGAAAGGGCTGCCGCTACTGCACGCTCTGGGCCGACGGCTTCAACGGAGTCTGGCGCCATCTCGCCGACCGGGCCGGATTCGTCGTCTGTTCGCCCGACACGACCGAGACGCAGAAGGTATTCGCCGGGAGCCGCCAGTGGGGCTTCCCGATGGTCTCGGGGCACGGATCGACCTTCATCCAGGACATGGGATTTCGGGGCGAGAAGTCGTGGATGCCGGGCGTCTCGACGTTTCACCTCGCGGGCGACGGCTCGATCGAGCGCGTCGCCAAGTCGGAGTTCGGACCCTACGATCTCTTCTGCGGCGTCTGGCATCTCATCGCGCTCCTGGCGGACGGCGAGAACGGCTGGGAGCCGAAGTACACGTACTGATCGCCCGATTTCCGGACCGCCGCCACCCAACGAACGGAAGGACATCCATGCCGCCCAAGTCCGTGACGCCGCTCCCCGGCGTCGAGATTCGAGCGCCCCGCGCGGAGGGGGCCGACGAACTCCTCTCCATCGCCGCGATCGGGTTCCTGGCCGACCTCGCGCGCCGCTTCGGGCCGCGCGTGGAGGAGGCGCTCGCGCGCCGCGCCGCGCGCCGCGAGCGCCTCGCCGCCGGCGAGCGGCTCGACTTCCTGCCGGAGACGAAGTCGATCCGAGAGGGCGCGTGGCGTATCGCGCCGACGCCGCCCGATCTGCAACGGCGGATCGTCGAGATCACCGGCCCGGTCGATCCGAAGATGGTCATCAACGCGCTCAATTCCGGCGCCGATTGCTACAGGGCCGACTTCGAGGACTCGACGACGCCGACCTGGGCGTCGCTCGTCGAGGGGCAGCGCGCGCTCCACGCCGCGGTGCGCCGCACGCTCGCCTTCACCGACCCCGCCACGGGGAAGGCGTATCGCCTGGGCGAGTCGCCGGCGGTGCTCCTCGTTCGGCCGCGCGGGCTCCATCTCCCCGAAGGACACGTGCACGTCGACGGCCGTCCCATGCCGGGGCCGCTCTTCGATTTCGGGCTCTTCTTCTTCCACAACGCGCGGGAGCTGCTCGCGCGCGGCACCGGCCCCTACTTCTATCTCCCGAAATTGGAGTCGCACCTCGAGGCGAGGCTCTGGAACGACGTCTTCATCGCGGCGCAGGAGTCGCTCGGCGTTCCGCGCGGCTCCATCAAGGCGACGGTCCTCATCGAGACGCTCTTCGCCGCCTTCGAGATGGACGAAATTCTCCATGAACTCCGCGAGCACGCCGCCGGGCTCAACTGCGGACGATGGGACTACATCTTCTCCTTCATCAAGGCGCGGCGGCACGACCCGTCGACCCTGCTCCCCGACCGCAGCCAGGTGACGATGGAGCAGCCCTGCATGCGCGCCTATACGACCCTCTCGATCCGGACCTGCCATCGCCGCGGCGCGCACGCCATGGGGGGGATGGCGGCGCAGATCCCGATCCGAAACGATCCGGCGGCGAGCGAGCGGGCGCTGGAAAAGGTTCGGGCCGACAAACGCCGCGAGGTCGGCGACGGTCACGACGGCACCTGGGTCGCGCATCCGGGGCTCGTCCCGGTGGCGCGGGAGGTCTTCGAAGCGGCGCTCGGGGGCCGGCCCAACCAGCTCGACCGGCTGCGGGAGGATGTCACGGCGTCCGCCGCGGCGCTCCTCGAGGTCCCGACGGGGACCCGCACGGAAGCGGGGCTCCGCCACGACGTCCGTGTCGGCATCCAATACCTGGAAGCCTGGGTCCGGGGCATCGGCTGCGTCCCGCTCTATCACCTCATGGAAGACGCGGCGACTGCCGAAATATCACGGGCGCAGGTATGGCACTGGATTCGCCACGGCGCGACCCTCGACGACGGCCGCCGGGTGACGGCGGAGCTGTTCCGGGCGATCGTGGACGAGGAGATGGGAACCATCGCCGGTGAAGTCGGCATTACCCGATACGAGACAGGCCGTTACAGCCAAGCGCGGGACCTCTTCGTCCGCCTCTCCACGTCGGAGCGGCTGGAGGAGTTCCTGACGCTCCCCGCGTACCAGATCGTCACGACCGAATTGGAAGAGGAGCAGGCATGACCCCGTCCCGCGTTCCGCAGGCCACGAAGACGACGCCACCCCTCGCCGCCGACCGGTGGGAGGGAATCACGCGCCCCTACTCCCCCGAGGACGTGGAGCGCCTGCGCGGGTCGGTGAAGATCGAATACACGCTGGCCGACCGCGGCGCGCGCCGTCTCTGGCACCTCTTGAAGTCCAACGACTACGTGCACGCGCTCGGCGCGCTCACCGGCAATCAGGCGGTGCAGCAGGTCCGGGCCGGGCTCCAAGCCGTCTACCTGAGCGGCTGGCAGGTCGCGGCCGACGCGAATCTCGCGGGGCAGACCTATCCCGATCAGAGCCTCTATCCCGCCAACAGCGTTCCGAACGTGGTGCGTCGCATCAATCAGGCGTTCCAGCGCGCCGACCAGGTGGAGCACGCCGAGCGCCTTTCTTCGACGCGCGATTGGTTCGCGCCGATCATGGCCGACGCGGAGGCCGGTTTCGGCGGGCCCCTCAACGCCTTCGAACTCATGAAGTCGATGATCGAGGCGGGCGCGGCGGGCGTGCACTTCGAGGACCAACTCTCGTCGGAGAAGAAGTGCGGCCACCTCGGCGGGAAGGTGCTCCTGCCGACCGGGCAGTTCATCCGCACGCTCGTGGCGGCGCGGCTGGCGGCCGACGTGCTCGACGTGCCGACCGTCATCGTGGCGCGAACCGACGCCGACAGCGCGAAGCTCCTCACGAGCGACATCGACGATCGCGACAAGCCGTTCCTGACCGGCGAGCGGACCTCGGAGGGCTTCTACCGCATCACCGGCGGCGTGGCGATGGCCGTCGCGCGCGCGGTCGCCTACGCCCCGTACGCCGACCTCCTCTGGTGCGAGACCTCCACGCCCGACCTGGCGGAGGCGCGCGAGTTCGCCGAGGGCGTCCACGCGAAGTTCCCCGGGAAGATGCTCGCCTACAACTGCTCGCCCTCCTTCAACTGGAAGGCGAAGCTCGACGACGCGACGATCGCCCGCTTCCAGAGCGAACTCGGGGCCATGGGGTACAAGTTCCAGTTCGTCACGCTCGCCGGCTTCCACGTGCTGAACCACGGGATGTTCGAGCTGGCGCTCGACTACAAGACGCGCGGCATGGCCGCCTACAGCCGCCTCCAGCAGGCGGAGTTCGACGCGGAGGCGAACGGCTACACGGCGACGCGCCATCAGCGCGAGGTGGGAACGGGCTACTTCGACGAGGTGACGCAGGTCATTTCGGGCGGGACGGCGTCGACGACGGCGCTCGAGGGCTCGACGGAGAACGCGCAGTTCAAGAAGTGACGGCCGCGAGCGCCCGCGGCCGTCGTCGCGGCGCTACAGGGGTGCGGTGACGCCGAGCCCCTGGGCGGCGAGCGTGGCCGCCTCGCCGCGGAACGGCTTGAGATCCTTGTGGCCGTTCGGATGGATCGAATTGGTGAGCAGCACGAGGTAGCCGTCGCAGGCGGGGTCGATCCAGAGCGACACGCCGGTCCAGCCGCTGTGCCCGAAGGAGTCCCGGGAGAAGAGGCGTCCCCGCGGCGCCGTGTAGGGGCTCTCGATGTCGAAGCCGAAGCCCCGCCGCGCCCCCACGCCGCCGGCCGCCTGATTCGTCGTCATCGCCCGCACCGCCGCCTCCGAGAGAATCCGCCGCCCCTTCCAGAAGCCGTGAGCCAGGATCATCGACGCGAAGCGCGCCACTTCCTCGCCGGTGCCGAAGACGCCCGCGTGCCCGCCGACGCCCCCGAGGGCGCGCGAGCGGGCGCGCGGATCATGCACCCGGCCGCGGAGCCAGACGCCGCGGACCTGTTCGGTCGGCGCCGTGCGGGCGAGGTCGCGCGCGCGAACGCCGAAGCGCGTGTCGCGATATCCCAGCGGCCGGAAGATCCGCTCTTCGGCGAGCGCGTCGAGCCGGGCGCCGAAGCGGCGCTCGAGAATCGCCTGGAGAAGGACGTAGCCGACGTCGGAGTAGATGAACTTGGTGCCCGGCGGCGCCTCGAAGGGCTCGCGCGCGATCGCCGCGAGAAGGGCGGTCTTGCTCCCGCGATAGTCCTCCATGGGATTGTCGGGCACGAACCCGGCGGTGTGCGTGAGGAGGAAGTGGATCGGGAGCCGGCCGACCGCGGTGCCGCGCGTCTCCGCGAGCCACCGCTCGACCGGATCGAGCAAGGAGATCTCGCCCCGCACGCCCGCCTCCGCGGCGAGCGGCGCCGTCACGAGGACCTTCGTCAGGGAGGCGAGGTCGAAGATGGTGTCGAGGGTCATTCGGCGCCGGCGGGGAAGGAGCGATCGCGAGCCCGCCGCCACGCGGTGAACCACGCCCCCGGCGCGCCCGACGTACGCGACCACGCCCGGGACCACGCCCCCCGCGGCGGCGGCGCGAAGGAAGGCGTCGAGTCCCCGAAAAGGCGCCGCCTTCCGCCGCAACTTCCTTCCCCCTTTGAGGTTCGGCATGGCCGACACGATAAGCGCCCGGCCCCCCCGAAGCACCCCGAAAAATTTTCGCGAAATTTGGGATCAATCCGCGGGCCCGGTGTATTGAAGAACGTGACCTCCTACGCGGGTGGTTACGGACCGGAGTCCTAGTTGCCGCCCTGACGAGGCCCATCCTTGTCAGGGCGGTAGCGTTTCGAGGGAATCGAGGGGGGCGACGAACGATTCGAGGTCGTTGAGAATCCGCTCGCGCGCCGCCATGCCGCTTCCTATCCTCTGCCGACGTGATCCCCCTCCGAGACGCCAATCCCTCCGGCCGCTTTCCCTTCGTGACGGTCGCGCTCATCACGCTCTGCACGCTCGTCTACGTCTACGAAGACCTGCATGCCTGGGATCTCAAGGCGATCCTCGCCGCCTTCGCGCTCGTCCCGGGGCAGATCACCTACGGCCTCCAGAGCGGCGAGATGGGACCGCTCGCGCTCGTGCAGCCCTTCTTCACCTCCATGTTCCTGCACGGCGGCTGGCTCCACCTGATCGGGAACATGTGGTTTCTCTGGATCTTCGGCGACAACGTCGAGGACATGCTCGGCGCCGGGCGCTTTTTGGCGTTCTACGTCCTCGCCGGCTTGGGCGCGGGGTTCCTGCACTACGCGATCGAGCCGACGTCGCCGGTCCCGACGGTGGGCGCGAGCGGCGCGATCGCGGGCGTGCTGGCGGGTTACCTCGTTCTCTTTCCGCGAGCGCGCGTGACGACGCTCATCCCGCTCGGTTTCTTCACGCAGGTGATCGAGCTTCGGGCGACGGCGCTCATCGGGATCTGGTTCGCCATCCAGATCGGGAGCGCGCTCCTGGCGCTCGGCGGGCTGGGGGGCGGCGTCGCCTGGTGGGCCCACGTGGGCGGGTTCATCGTGGGCGTCGCGCTCGTGAA
>DASTSZ010000316.1:0-3796 GCA_035760425.1 Candidatus Eiseniibacteriota bacterium
CGTCGCCGAAGCTGCAGTAGAGGTAGCCGTCCGGGCCGAATCCGATCCAGCCGCCGTTGTGGTTGGCGAAGGGCTGCGTCACGCTGAGCAGGATGGTCCCGGTGGACAGCGCCGTGTCCGGGAACGCGCTCACCTGGCGGCGCTCGAGGATCGAAGTGCCCGACGCGTTGGTGTAGCTGATGTAGAAGCGGCCGGAGGTCGCGTAATCGGGCGCGAACGCCATGCCGAGGAGCCCCTGCTCGGAGCCCGTGGAGAGGAGCGACGTGGTCAGGAACGGGGTGGGAAGCAGCACGCCGTTCTTGAGAATGCGAATCCGTCCCAGCGCGTCCGCTCGCCGGCTCTCGAGAATGAAGACGCGCGACGTGTCCCCCGGAGGGGCGGTGACGTAGACCGGCCGTGAGAGACCGCTCGCGACGCGGACCGTGGTGAGCGGCGTGGCCGCGTGCGCGATGGAACCAGCAAGCGATAGCGCGGCGACAACGGCCGCGAGCAGAAGGTGACGGTTCGCGTGCATGATGTTGTCCTGGGTGTGGGATGGATTGGCCGAGGGAACTTCCGCCGACGGAAGCCAGCATACGGCGCGACGAAGCGCGAGGTATATAGATTCACGCGCGAAGGTATATATATTTCCACGAGACGCGCGTGATGACGACGCGTTTGCTATGAAGGAGTCGCGGCGACGTCTTACTCGCCGTTTCACAGCGTCACGTTTGTAATTCTCACACGCGTTTGTACAAAGTGCCGCGACACGGGGCGCCGATTACATCCGCGCGCCACGCCGTGCGATGGGCGCTCCGTCCTAACCTCCGGTCGCTACACGATCGCCGCCGCCGGCGCCCGCCGGCGCCCGTTGGCACTCTTCGTGCCCTCCCTCATGACCGAACCAAGGTGAATACCAAGGTCCGCTCTATTCCCTAATTGCACAGGGGGCGGTTTCCGCCGTGGAAACGGCGTGCGGCCTCGTGGAGGGTGACATGACTCAGAAGTGGCCGCGATCCGGCCGCAACCAAGGTTTCGCGTTACTGCTGGCGGCCGGCTTGCTCGCCGCGAGCCTTGCGAGCCCGCGCACGGCCGGTGCGTTTCCGGTGATCTACGACGGGCGGTTCTTCTACACGGGCGGCGACATCACCATCGACTTCATGCATAACGACACGCTCTTCGACGAGGCGCTGGAACTCCGAACGGCTCTGGGGCGCTTCGACCTCGCGACCGGATCGAAGGCGGGGAGCGGGGTGACGCTGACGATGCAGCAGCTGGCGGAGATGGGGATCGGCGTCGGCGACGAACTCGACTTCGCGCTGCACGTGCAGAACACCGGCCATGACTTCTTTCTCGGCTCGGGCGATCGAAACGCCGACGGCCTCTCGCACGCCTACATACGGCCCAGCGTCGGCAATCGCTACTTCGTGGGGTTCGAGGATCTCATGGGCGGCGGCGATCGGGACTACAACGACACGATCTTCCGCTTCTCGGGTGGGATGGCGACGATTCCCGTGGCGCTTGCGGCTCCCAGCGCCAGACTCGCCGAAGTCGGCGAGCCCTCATTGCTGCTTCTGCTGCTCCCGGCGATCGGGCTGCTGGGCTTGAAGCGACGAGCCAAGTAGTCCGTTTAGGACGGCCCGGTGCAACGACCCCCCGCATCGGGTCGTCCGTTCTTTCGCCTCGAAGTCCGTAGCCGCTCGGACGATGAACGTGCGCGGCCGCCGCCGGAGCCTCCGCGGGACCGCCGCAACTCGCGGCCAGATCTAGGCTTGGCAGCCCGCAACCTGCGGCTCCGGCGCCGTCTCGGGTCTGGTTTGTAGTCCTGCAACCTACACGGCCACAACAATTAAACCCTACTAAACTTCCCCCATTCGCGGTATAATGACGCCCTCGAGGGGTCACCAGGACCGGGCGGAGCCATGCCGTCCCAGAAGGGGTGACCATGTTGCACAACCAGCCGCATTTGGGTCGAACGTCACGATTGGCGATCATCGTGGCGCTCGGCATTACGACCCTCAGCCTCGCTCTATCCCTGCCCGCGTTCGCCTACCCGAGTCTCTTCGGAGGGAAACTCTTCTATTCGGGCGGCGATGTCACGGTCGACGTGCTCCACTCCGACACGATCTACGACGAAGTGCTGCAGCTTCGCTCGGGCGATACCGTGTTGGATCTCGGCGCCGCGTCGCAAGTCGGCGCGAGCATCACGATCACGCAGGAGCAGCTCGCCGATCTCGGCATCAAACTCGGCGACGAACTCGACCTCGGGCTTCACGTGCGCACGACGGGCTACAGCTACATGATGGGCCCCGGCGATCGGAACGCCGACGGGTTCGATCACGCGTACGTGCGCCCCGGCCGCGACAACATCTACGTCATGTTCGAGGATCTCTACGGGGGCGGCGATCGCGACTACAACGACGTGGTCTTCCGCTTCTCGGGCGGCGTGAGGACGAGCTTCGCGCACAGCGGGCCGGGACCGTCGCCGGCGCCGGGCGCGGATCGAACGGGCCGTGTGCCGGAACCCCTGCCGGCCGTGCTCCTACTTACCGGAATCGGCGTCTTGGGCTGGATGCACCGGAAGCGCTAAGCGCGGCGCGCTAGTCGCTTCTCACCACAACCGAACGCGTTTCTCCGGGGCGAGGTAGCGCTTATCATTCGGCGTGATCTCGGGGAACGCCTCGTACCAGCCGTCGACGTTCCGCACCACGCCGGTCACGCGATACTCCGACGGGCTGTGCGGATTCGAGAGCAGACGCGAGCGCATCGACTCGTCGCGCTGCTTCGCCCGCCACGATTGCGCGTAGGCCAAGAAGAAACGCTGATCGCCCGTCAATCCGTCGAGCACGGGCGCTTCCTTCCCGCCGAGCGAGATCCGATACGCCTTGTGCGCGATCGCGATTCCGGACAGGTCGCCGATGTTCTCCCCGAGGGTCAACTTCCCGTTGATGTGATAGCCGGGTAGCGGCTCGTACTCGTCGTATTGGCCCGCCAGCGCCGCCGTGCGCTCCTCGAAGTTCTTCCGATCCGCGTCGGTCCACCACTGCCGCAGCGTCCCGTCGCCGTCGTACTTCGATCCCTGGTCGTCGAAGCCGTGGCTGATCTCGTGCCCGATCACGCCGCCGATCGCGGCGTAGTTGACCGCGTCGTCGGCGTCGACGTCGAAGTGGGGCGGCTGGAGGATTCCCGCCGGGAAGACGATCTCGTTGGCGGTGCCGTCGTAGTAGGCGTTCACGGTGGGCGGCGTCATGCCCCACTCCGTGCGATCCACCGGGCCGTCGATGCGATCGAGGTCGTGATGCCACTCGAAGTGGTTCGCGCGTTTCACGTTTCCGACGAGATCGTCGCGCCGGATCTCGAGCGCCGAATAGTCGCGCCAGTGGTCGGGGTACCCCACCTTCACGTTGAATCGTTCGCGTTTGGCTTTCGCCTTCGCGCGCGTGGCGTCGGTCATCCAGGTGAGCGTGGTGAGGTTCTCGTCGAAGGCCTTCAGGAGGTTGTCGACGAGTTGCCGCACCTTCGCCTTCGCCTCCGGCGAGAAGTACTTCGCGACATACGTCTTTCCGAGCGCCTCGCCCATGCGAGCGTCGAGAAACCGTACGCCGCGGGTGGCGCGATCGAGCGGCTTGCGGCGGCCTTGGAGGGTGCCCAGGTAGAAGGCGAAGTCGGCGTCGTCGAAGCGGGCGGGCAAATAGGCCGCGAACGCGTGAACGCAGCGCACGGTCAGGTAGTCGCGCCAGACGGCGACGGGGGTCGACTTGAACGCCTTCGCGATCAGCGGGAAGGCGCTCTTCTCCGCCACGGTGACCTTCCGGTC
>DASTSZ010000317.1:0-5667 GCA_035760425.1 Candidatus Eiseniibacteriota bacterium
TGTTGATCGCGACCAGCAGGTAGTCCCCCTGCTTCCGCGCCTCGCGCAGGAGCGCCACGTGCCCGGGGTGCAGAAGATCGAAGCATCCGTTCGTGAAGACGAACTTCATGTCCCGCGCGCGCACGGAGGCGCGGCGGCGTAGCGCGTCGTCCAGACTCAGCACTTCACCCACGGTCCACCTCCCTACCCTTCCACGTCCTGTAGCGACGCGATGAGATCCTCGGCGGTCGCGGCGGCCGTGCCCAAATGCGCCACCACCAGCCCCGCCGCATGATTCGCCAGCACGCACGCCTCCGCCAGCGGCGCCCGCGCGGCCAGCGCCACGCCCATGGTCGCCACGACCGTGTCGCCGGCGCCGGTCACGTCGAAGACCTCGCGCGCTTTCGTCGGGATGTGCGTGTGGCCCTCTTCGTCGAAGAGCGACATGCCGTCCTCGCCGCGCGTGATCAAGACCGAGCGCGAACCCAACTTCTCGCGCAAGCCGAACCCCGCCTCGGCGAGTTCGACTTCGTTCCGGATGCGGCGGCCCCAGGCCTGCGAGGCTTCGCTCAGGTTCGGCGTGATGACGGTGACGCCCTTGTAGCGGAAGAACTGCTCTTCCTTGGGATCGACGGCGGTGGGAATGTCGCGGCGCGCGAGTTCGGGAAGGAGCGCGTCCAGGAACGACTGGGAGAGAACGCCCTTCCCGTAGTCGGAGAGGATCACGGCGTCGGCGCCGGTCAGCCGGTCCTCGATGCGCGAGATCAATTGCGATCGGGTCGAGTCGCCGCAGACCTCGCGCGTCTCTTCGTCGGCGCGAAGCACCTGCTGGTGATGCGCGATGATGCGCGTCTTGACGGTGGTGCGCCGCACCGGATCCGAGACCATCCCGATCTCGGGGTCGACGCCCCGTTCGCTCAGCAGACGCGCCAGCGCGCCGGACGCCAAGTCCGTGCCGCAGACGCCGAACAAGACGGGCGAGGCGCCGAGCGCCGCCACGTTGTGCGCCACGTTCGCGGCGCCGCCGAGCCGATACTCCTCGCGGTCGACGTCGACCACCAGCACCGGCGCCTCGGGCGAGACGCGCGTGGCGCGGCCCCACAAATACCGATCGAGGATCACGTCCCCGATCACGAGCACGCGCTTCCCGCGGAACTCGCCCACGCGCTCTTCCAGCGCCGTGCGGAGGAAGGCGGGCGCGCGGCGCGTCGTCATGGAGCCAGGATTCACTCGCGCTCCTCGTCGCCCTCGTCGGCGTCGACGCCGTTCGTGGCCGTCTCCAGCCCGGGCTCGTCCTGCACGTCGCCCGCGAAGAAGTCGTCGATCAGCACGCGCGCCCGGTCGGCGTCGTGCTCCAGCACCTCCACGTGGCCCCAGAATCCCTGGCGGAACGTCTCGACGCCGGGGAGCCACGGAATCTGCATCGCCACGGCCGTCGCGGGGACGCCGTTGGTGCGGAGGAAGTCGACCAGCAGCGTGGCCGTGGTTTCGTCTTGGACTCGTCGGACCGACACCAGCCGCTCGTCTTCGCTCATGTCTCGTAGCCCTCCGGATAGCGCTGGCGCCAGATCCAGGCTGTTTCCACGATGGTGTCGAGTTCGCCGAACTGGGGCTTCCAGCCTAACACGCGGCGGGCCGATTCGGAGGAGGCGATCAGGAGCGGCGGATCGCCCTCGCGGCGGCCGGCGTCCACCGTCGGCACGTCGCCGCCGGTCACGCGGCGAACGGCGCCCACGACCTCCCGCACCGACGCGCCCCGCTCCGAGCCGAGGTTCAGCGTGACCGGCTCGCCGTCGGCCGCCAGGTACTTCGCCGCGCGCACGTGCGCTTCCGCCAGGTCGAGCACGTGCACGTAGTCGCGCACGGCGGTCCCGTCGGGCGTGCCGTAGTCGGTGCCGTAGACCGGCACCGGCCCCCGCGCGCCGCGGGCGGCGTCCAAGAGCAAGGGAATCAGGTGCGTCTCCTCGCGATGATCCTCGCCGTGATCGATGCTCGCGCCCGCGACGTTGAAGTAGCGGAGCGTGACGTAGGAGATCGACCCCACGCCGGCGCGCTCCGCCAACACCCGCTCGAAGGCCAGTTTCGTCGCGCCGTAGGGATTCAAGGGCTTCAGCGCCGACGACTCGCGAAGCGGCATGGCCGCGGCGGGATCGTAGACGGCTGCCGTCGAGGAGAAGACCACGCGGCGCACGTCGTGGCGCTGCATGGCGTCGAGCAGACGGACCCCGTTCACGACGTTCGCCTCGTGGTACGCGGCCGGCTCCCGCACCGACTCGCCGACGATCGACTTCGCCGCCAGATGGATGACGACGTCGATCTCCTTCACGGTGAGCGCTTCCTTCAGCGCGCCCTCGTCGGCGATTCCGCCCTGGATGAAGTAGGCGAGCGCGGGAACGGCGTCGCGATGCCCGGTGGAGAGGTCGTCCAGCACGATGACCGAGTGGCGCCCGCGGACCAGTTCCTCGCAGACGACGCTGCCGATGTAGCCGGCGCCTCCGACGACGAGGAAGTTCATGCGCGCGGCGCGCGGTCGGGCGCGGCGCGGAGCGCCTCGCGGAGTTCTCGGAGGGCGTTCGCGGGATCGGGCGCGCGGAAGACGGAGTTCCCGGCCACGAAGGTGTCGGCGCCGGCATGCGCGGCGGCCGCGATCGTGGTCGGCGAGACGCCGCCGTCGATCTGCAGCAGGCAGTCGAGGTCGCCCGCGGCGATCGCGGCGCGCACGCGCGCGATCCGCGCGTTCGAGTCGGGGAGATAGGCCTGGCCGCCCGCGCCCGGCTCCACCGTCATGACCAGCGCGAGGTCGATCTCCTCCAGCACTGGGAGGATCCGCTCGATCGGCGTTCCCGGCTTGATGGCGATGCCCGCGCGAAGTCCGCGATCGCGAATGGCCCGCGCCGCGGCGACCGGATCGGCCACCGCTTCCAGATGCACGGTCAGATGATCCGCTCCCGCGCGCGCGAAGCCTTCGAGGAACCTCAGCGGCTCGACCACCATCAGGTGGACGTCCAAGGGCAGCGAGGTCAGTTTCCGGCACGCCTCGACGATGATCGGCCCGAACGTGAGATTCGGCACGAACTGCGCGTCCATCACGTCGACGTGGAGGAAGTCGGCGCCGGCGCGCTGCACGAGGGCGATCTGCTCGCCTAGGCGCGCGAAGTCGGCGGAGAGGATCGAGGGGCAGAGCCGCATCTCAGGCGGCTTCGCCCAGGTCGCGGCGGCGCTCATGGGTTCGCGTAGAGGAAGATGGAGTCGCGCGGCGCCACGCGGCTTCCGGGCGTCGGCTCCTGCGCCGAGACGTAGCCGCTCTTCTCCCGCGGCCCGCCCGCGCGCGTGACGACCACGAATCCCTCGTCCCGGAGCGCCCGCGCCACCGGCACGACTTCGCGCCCCGTGAGGTCCGGGAGCACGTATCCGCGCGGCAGCGGGCCGAGACTCACCAGCAAATCGACCGCGGTCTCCTGCTGCACCACCGTGTCGCCGGGCGGATCGCTCGCCACGACCGCGTCGCGCGCCGCCTCCTCGGAGTAGACGCGCGCGATCCGGCCGCGCCGAAGGCCCGCGCCTTCGAGCATGATCTCCGCGCGCTGGATCGACTCGCCGTCCACGACGGGCACGGTCGTTCCCTGCGCGCCGAGACTCACGACGACCGAGATGCGCCGGCCGCGCTTCACGACCATGCCCGGCTCGGGCTCCTGGCGCGAGATGTAGCCGCGCGGGATGTCGGGGCTCCACTGCTCGGAGATCTTCGAGAGCCGAAGGTCGCCTCCCGCCAGCGAACGCTCGGCTTCCCGCTCGCTCAAGCCGACGATGTCGGGCACGTGGACCTCCTCCCCCTGCCGCGTGAGGGAGGGCATGAGGACGAGGTTCACGATGAAAAAGCCGCCGGCCAAGGCGATGGCCGAGAGAAGGAGCGTGCCGGTGATGAGATTGAAACGGGGACCGCGTCGGCGGTCGGCCGGGCGCGGCGCTTCGACTTCGGGCGCCAAGTCGTCGATCGAGACCTTGGCCTTGTCGTTCGAATGGAGTTTGTGGTGTTCGTTTTCGAGGTCGTTCATGCGCGCCGGAGCCGGACGGCGTAGACGCCGTCGGTCCCATGAATGTGGGGGAGCGCCCGAACTGCGGTGTCGTCGCCGCGGAATTTCGGCGGCACGAACGGACGCGCGTCCTCCTGGACGAAGTCGGAATGCGTGGCGAGAAACTCCTTCACGTTCGCGTCGGTCTCTTCGGGCTCGAGCGAGCAGACACTATACACCATGACGCCGCCCCGGCGGACGAGCGCCGCCGCCGCGTGGAGGAGCGACCGCTGGAGCGCCGACATCTCGCCGATGATCGCGGCTTCCTTCCGCCACCGCGCGTCGGCGCGCCGCCGCAGCACGCCCAGTCCGCTGCAGGGCGCGTCGACCAGGATCGCGTCGAAGGGCGCGGCGAAGGGCGGCATGACGCCGTCCGCGCAGACGACCGAAATGCGCGGCATGCGGAGCCGCTCGGCCAGGTTCTCGCGCATGGAGCGGGCGCGGCTCGCGTGGCGCTCCATGGCGACGATGAGCCCGTTCGGCGCCACCGCCTCGGCGAGCGCCGCGGCCTTTCCGCCCGGCGCGGCGCAGTAGTCGAGCACGCGCATTCCCGGCTTCACGCCGAGGAGGAGCGGCACGACCGACTCCGCCTCGTCCTGGAGCCAGAGCATTCCCTGGCGGAAGAGCTGCGACCGGCTCGGCACATAGCCGGGCGCCACGACGCGCACGGGCCCTCCGTTCGGGCCGGGCGTCGATTCGTGTCCCTCCGCGCGGAGCGCCTCCTCGAACTGCGCCATGCGCAGGCGATGGAGATTCGGCCGCACGGTGATGGCGGGCTCGTCGTTGTCGGCGTGGAGGAGCCGCTCCGCCTCGTCGACGCCCCATCGGTCGACCCAGCGCGCCACGAGCCACGCCGGATGCGACGTGGCGACGGCGAGATGGGCGACAGGATCGGCGTCGCGCGCGGGAAGCGGCGCGCGCTGCCCCGAGGCGAGTTTTCGGAGCACCGCGTTCACGAGCCCCGCCGTCCCGGCGTGGCCGTATTGCTTCGCCAACTCCACGCTCTCCGTGACGGCCGCCGAGGCGGGGACGCGCGTGAGGACGAGCATCTGGTAGGCCCCGAGGCGAAGCGCGGTGCGAATCCAGAGCGGGAGCCCCGCCATGCCCTCTTGGCGCGGGCCGAGGAGCGCGTCCAGGTGATGGTCGAGGAGCGCGCGATACCGGAGCGTTCCCTGGACGAGCGTGGTGACGAACGCGGCGTCGCGCGGGGCGAGCGCGTTCGCGCGGAGGCGCGTCTCGAGAAGGCGGTCGGCGTAGGCGCTTCGGCTCTCGGCGTCGTGGAGGATCTGGAGCGCGAGTTCGCGCGGCGAGGTCTTCCGGCGGCGCGGCGGCGTGCGGCGCGGGGGCGCGCTCACGCGGTGCCCTCGCGCACCGGGAGTCGTGCCCCGGCGAGAAGCCGCGCGCCGTTCGCGTAGTCGGCGCCCGACATCTCCTTCCGCCCCGCGGGACGGACGCGCGCGAGCCAGAGCGTGCCGTGGCCACAGGCGACGCCGATGCCGCGCGCGCGATCGACGCCGACGATCGCGGCGGCGGCGGTCGCGCTTCCCGCGGCGGCCGCCGCGTCGACTGTCACCGGCGCGGGTTCGGCCGAGGCCGCGAGCACGACGAGCCGTCC
>DASTSZ010000318.1:0-2119 GCA_035760425.1 Candidatus Eiseniibacteriota bacterium
GAGAGGATGAAGGCGAGAAGAACCGGAAGGAGCCAGAGGAGGCGTTTCGTGTCGAGATAGCGGAGATAGAAGATGAGGCCCAGGAGGTAGAAGAAGCCGTAGAGGACGTCCTTCCGTTCCGCGACCCAGGCCACCGACTCGACGTGCATCGGATGAATGCCGAAGAAGAGCGCCGTCGCCACCGTCGTCCAGAGGCGGTCCTTCGAGAGCCGCCGCACGAAGACGAAGACGAGGAGCGTGTTCGCGAGATGGAGGAGGAGGTTCAGCCAGTGATACGACGCCGGGTCGAGGCCCGAGATCCGGTAGTTGAGCGCGAGCGACCACATCGTGAGCGGGTGGAAGTTGCCCGAGATCGGCGTGAGAAGGAGCGTGCGGAAGTCGGGTTGCCCGATCAGAGGGTTGTCGGTGACGTAGGTGTTGTCGTCCCAATTCGTGAAGTCGTTGTCGAGGCACGGGACGTAGGCGACGAAGGTGACGACGAGGATCGCGCCGAGCCAGAGCCACCAGCGGGCGTTGGAGGGTTTGGCTTTGGCGCGCTGGGAGTCGCGTGGCGGTCCGCCGGCGGATTTCGTCGGCGACTTCGCGCCCGGCGCCTTCGCCGCGCTCTTCTTCGGAGCCGGCGTCACGCGAGGGGAGCCCGCTCGGCGCCTCGCAATTCCGCCGGGAAGTGGCGGGAGCGACGGAGACCCGCCTTCGCCAGCGCGAACTCCAGCGCCGTCCCGAGACAGCCGAATCCGTAGCGAACGCTTCGCGCGAAGTTGATGGAGGAGGCGTCGGCGGCGTAACGCGTCGGACAGCTCACCTCGCCCACCATGTAGCCCGCCCAGAGGACCTGCGAGAGCATCTGGTTGTCGAAGACGAAGTCGTCGGAGTTCCGGTCGAGCGGGAGCGTTTGGAGGAGGCGTCGCGAGAAGGCGCGATAGCCGCTGTGATACTCGGAGAGTTTCGCGCCCATGAGGATGTTGCCGGCGAGCGTGAGGCCTCGGTTCGAGATGTAGCGCCAGAGCGGCATGCCGCCCTTCCGCGCGTAGCCGCCGAGAATGCGCGATCCCAAGACGCAATCGTAGAACCCGGTGCGGATGAGCGAGACCATCGCGGGGATGAGCTTCGGCGTGTACTGGTAGTCGGGGTGGACCATGATGACGATGTCGCCCCCCGCTTCGAGCGCCGCGCGGTAGCAGGTCTTCTGATTCGCGCCGTAGCCCTGGTTCTTCTCGTGCACCAGGACCTGGACGCCGGGAAGGCTTCGCGCCACGGCCACGGTCTGGTCGCGGCTCGAGTCGTCGACGACGATGACGAGGTCGACGACGCCCTGCGCCATCACCTCATCGTAGGTTTTGCGGAGAGTCGCCTCCGCGTTGTACGCGGGCATGACGACGACGACTTTGGAGGTGGGGGCCATGGCCGCTCACGGTACCCCGGGAGCCGGGGTCGCGACAAGCCTCCGCGAGCGGGGTGGGAGGGAGTTGGTGCGAGAGGGGGGAGTCGAACCCCCACGAGTTGCCCCACGGGATCCTAAGTCCCGCGCGTCTGCCAGTTCCGCCACTCTCGCACGGTATGGAAGGGGCCGTTCCCGCGGCCCGCGATCGGGTCGCGCGACCCGTCGATCAGTCTTTGGCTCTAGCCCCCGGCGCGACCGGCGGGCAACACCGCCTGCGCCACGCGGGCGACGACTTCGTATCGGCCGAAGGATGGCATCAGATACGCCCCTTCGACCAGGTCTCTTGCCTGGAGCAGCAGCTCGCGGCACATCTCCACGCCGACCTCGATCCCCTTCTCTCCCGCCTCCTTCATCGTCGCGCGAATGTGGTCCGGCACGTGAATGCCGGGGACCTCGTTGTGGAGGAACTCGGCGTGGCGGTGCGATTGGAGCGGCAATAATCCGAGCAGGACCGGAATCCGCGTCGGACCGACCGCCTTCAGGAATCGCGCGAGCGTCTCCAACTCATAGACGGGCTGCGTCATGGCGAACTCGGCGCCGGCTTCCACCTTCTTCGCGAAGCGCTCGAGTTCGCGGTCGAAGTTCTCGGCGGTGGGATTCACGGCGCACCCGATGTGGAAGTGCGTCGGCTCGCCGATGGAGTTGCCGTGGAGATCGACGCCTTCGTTCAACCGGCGC
>DASTSZ010000319.1:0-3649 GCA_035760425.1 Candidatus Eiseniibacteriota bacterium
GCGTTCATCCGCGATTGGCTCACGGCGCAGGGCGTGCCCGCCGCGCTCGAGGAGGCGGCGCCGGGGCGTCCGAACGTGGTCGGCACCGTGGGAACGGGCACGGGACGCACGCTCGTTCTCTGCGCCCACATCGATACGGTGGGCACCGCGGGCATGACCATTCCACCCTTCGAGCCGCGACGCGAGAACGGCCGGCTCTACGGCCGCGGCGCGTTCGACATGAAGGGCGGGCTCGCGGCGGTGATGACGGCGGGCGCGCGGCTTCAGCAGGCGTGGCGCGCGGCCCCGGGCGGCGCGCCCGGCACGGTGCTCCTCGCGCTCGTGGCCGACGAGGAATACACGAGCCTCGGCGCCGACCACTTCGTGGCGCATCACCGCGCCGACGGCTGCGTCCTCACCGAGGCGAGCGGCGGCGAACTGATCGTGGCGCACAAGGGCTTCGTCTGGCTCACCGTGCGCACCAAGGGCCGCGCCGCGCACGGGAGCCGCTGGGACCTCGGCGCGAGCGCCATCGGGCCGATGGCGCGCCTGGTCGAGGCGATCGAAGCGTTCGACCGCGACACCCTTCGCCAGCGCGTGCACCCGCTCGTGGGCCCGGCGTCGATGCACGCCGCGATCATCCAGGGCGGCGTCGGCATCTCGACCTACGCCCCCGAATGCACGCTCCGCGTGGAGCGCCGAACGCTTCCCGACGAGACGCCGGAGCAGACCGCGCGCGAAATCCGCGAACTCGCCGCGCGCGTGGGCGTCGACGCCGAGGTCGAGATCGAGTTCTCGCGCCCCGCGCTCCTCTGCGATCCGAAGGCCGCCGTCGTCGACGCCATGCGGGGGGCCATCACGCACGTCGCGGGCGCGGCGCCGAAGGAGACCGGCGTCTGGTACTGGATGGACGCGGCGATCTTCGCGGCGGCGGGGATCCCGACCGTCGACTACGGTCCGACCGGGGAAGGGGCGCACGAGGCGGTGGAGTGGGTCGAATGCGCGTCGGTGGAGCGGACAGCGGACGTGCTCGTAGAGGCGGCGCGGCGATTCTTCGAGGCGGGGACGGCGGGGGCCTGACTTCGGCGGCGGCTCGCCCTACTTCTTCCCGGGCGAGAACTTCTTCTCGACCCAGCGCAACTGCTCCAGGCCGAACTGCGCGTCTTCCTTCCGCTCGGGATCGGCGGCGCCGGTCTGTTCGAAGGCGCGGCAGGCGCGCTCGTAGTCGCGGCGCCCCTCGTCCTCGCCCATGAGCCAGCGGGCGATCCCGGCGTAGCCGTGATAGAGGATCACGCCGAAATTCCCCTCCGGTTCGACCCCCGCGCCGTGATTTCCCTTCGTCGTGCCGCGCGCCAACTTCTCCGCGGTGACGAACGCGCCCCACGACTCCACCAGACTCCCCAGCGAGAGATGGTGCATGCCGGCGGCCCAATAGGCCATGCCGCGGCGGTCGGGTGGCTTGCCCAGTTCCCAGCGCCAGCGGATGCAGTCCTCGGCGGCGCGGAGCCCGATCTCGAAGTGGTGCGTCTCGCGCGGAGCGGGATCGTCGGGCCAGCAGTCGGCGAGCGCGGCCGAGAGGTTGTACGAGAGGATGTTCGCCGCGTCGGCCCAGACCGCCGCGGCCTCGCCGTCGGTCGCCTGGTTCGCGAGCGTCATGGCGTCGTCGATGCCGGCCTGCGCCACGTCGATGAGGAGTTCGAAATTACGCAGCGGCGACTCGCGGTCGTCCAAGCGGCGTAGCGCGAGCCGCCAGAGCGAGCGTCGCGTTTCGGGATCGCGCGTGAAGACGTGGCGCGCCAGTTCCCGCACGCCGCCCTTCGCGACGGCGACGGAGAGCGTGCCCCACTCGAGTTCTTCGTCGATCGTGGTCGCCGTCATTTCCGCTCCAGGTGGAAGCGCACGCGCTCGATCACGCGCGACACGTCGGCCTCGCTCATGTCGGGCCAGATCGGTAGGGAAAGCGTCCCCGCGAAAACCGCTTCGGCCTCGGGGAACTGACCCGTCTTCACGCCGAGCCGCTCCTGATACCAGGGGAAGAGGTGGAGCGGCTTGAAGTGGACGCTCGTCCCGATGCCGTCCTCGCGGAGGGCCATGGCCAAGCCGTTTCGGTCGAGGCGCGCGCCCGCGGCGGTCGAGACGTCGATCTGATAGAGATGCCAGGCGTGGCGCATGCCGGGCCGCGTGACCGGCGTCGTCACGCCCGGCGCGCCCGCGAGCCCCTCGGTGTAGCGCGCCGCGATCGACTCGCGCCGATCGCGCATCGCCTCCGCGCGCGCGAACTGCGCCAAGCCGAGCGCCGCCTGCAGGTCGGTGAGGTTGTACTTCCAGCCGAGTTCCGTGACGTCGTACTCCCACCAGCCGCCCTTCCCGTAGCGCGACCACGCGGCCGACGACAGGCCGTGGAGCGACAGGCTACGCACACGATCCGCCCAATCCTCCCGGGCGGTGACGACCATCCCCCCTTCGCCCGCGGTCACGACCTTCGTGGCGTAAAAGGAGAAGCAGGTGATGTCGGCCTGCGTGCCGACCGGCGCCGACCAGATGCGCGCGGTCAGCGAGTGCGCGGCGTCCTCGACGACGGGGATCCCGTGCGTGCGCGCGATCTGCTCGATCTCCGCGGCGCGGCAGGGGTGGCCCGCCATCGACACCGTGACGATCGCGCGCGTCTTCTTCGTGACGGCGCGCTCGACCGCGGCGGGATCGATGTTCTTCGTCGCGCGCTCGACGTCGGCGAAGACGGGGCGCGCGCCGGTGTAGAGGATCGTCTCGCCGGTGGAGACGAAGGTGTAGGGCGTCGTGACGACCTCGTCGCCCTCCTTCAACCCGAGCGCGAGGAGCGCCAAGTGGAGCGCGGCGGTGCAGGAGGAGAGGGCGACCGCGTGATACCCGCCCGGCGGCGAGGGCGCGGCCGATTCGACATCGCCCGCGGCCGCGGGGGCGCCGACGTAGCCTGCGATCGCCGCTTCCAGCTCCCGGGCCTTCGCGCCCGTCGTGAGCCAGCCCGAACGCAGCACCGCGGTGACGGCGGCGACCTCCGCGTCGGTGACGGATGGGCGATGAAACGGGATGTTGGGGGGATTCACAAGGGCTACCGTACCACAGATTTCGGCTGTTCATCAGCCGGTCCCAAGACGTTTACACTAGAGCAGAGCCGGCCGAGACCCACTCCGATGCGGGGGAGGCACGTCTATGTCCGCGCACCCGAAATCGACCCCGAGGCAACTCGCGACCCTCGCCGTCTTCGCGCTCCTCCTCGTCAGCTGCGGGGACGACGGCGACAAATTCATCCCCTTCCAGCCGGCGCCGGACACCACCGCGACGACGAAGTCCTTCGACGGCTTCCTGGCCGACGGCGTCCAGGGCGCGCTCCTCGAGATCACGATCAACTCCGCGTCGCTGGCCCCCCGCGGGCTCCGGTCGCGCGCCCCCGGCGCCCCCTCGCCGCTCATGACCGCCGTTGGATTCCTGCGCTGGCCCGGAGGCGACATTTCCCTGACCGGCGTCTACGACACCACCGCCGACACGCTCTACCTGTCCGGGTCCGGGCGGGAGCTGCGAGGGAGCGTCGAGGAGGTCGGAACCGTAGGGATCCTCCGCGGGAGCGCCACGACGCCGAGCGGTCCGGCCGTGTTCATGGGGATCCACGACTCCGACACGACCATGGTGGCCC
>DASTSZ010000320.1:0-7318 GCA_035760425.1 Candidatus Eiseniibacteriota bacterium
AGCCGTGCGGGGAAACCCATGCGGCCATGGGGACTGCGACGGGGAGGCTCGGCGGCGGGCGCCGGCGGCGCCGATGCCCGCCTGCTCGGCTTTGGTGCGACTCGTACCGGCCCGTACGTCCCGACCGGACCGGCTCAGGCGCTCGGCGGCCCCGCCTCGGCGCTCTCCGGATCGGCGCCGCCGATCGGAATGGAATGGCTCTCCATCCGCGAGTAGAGCGCGCGGCGGCTGATGCCGAGGAGTCCGGCGGCCTTCGTCTTGTTGCCTTGGGCGCGCTCGAGCGCTTCCAGGATCATGCGCCGCTCCATCTGATCGATGCTGAGTCCCATCGACAGGAGATCGCCCGAGTCGGCGGCGAGCCGCCCGCGTTCGATCGGGAAGTGGTGCCGATCGATCGGGCCGGGTCCCGCGAGAATGCAGGCGCGTTCGATGAGATTCTGGAGTTCGCGGATGTTGCCCGGGAAGTCGTAGCTCTTCAGGTATTCGAGCGCCTCCGGGCGGAGATCGGAGAGCGCGCGCTCTTGCCGCGAGAGGAAGTGCGCCACGAGCGACGGCACGTCCTCGCGGCGTTCGCGAAGCGGGACGAGCCGGATCGGGAAGACGTTCAGCCGGTAGTAGAGATCCTCGCGGAACTTCGCTTCGCGGATCATCTCCTCCAGGCTCCGGTTCGTGGCGGCGAGGATGCGCACGTCGGTGCGGCGCATCTCCTCGCCGCCCACGCGGACGTAGGTGTGATCCTGGAGGAAGCGGAGCAGTTTGACCTGGATGCTCTGCGGCAATTCCCCGATCTCGTCGAGGAAGATCGTGCCGCCGTCGGCCACCTCGAAGCGGCCCGGCTTCGTCCGCACCGCGCCCGTGAAGGCGCCGCGCTCGTGGCCGAAGAGCTCCGATTCGAGGAGCGTCTCCGGGAGCGCGCCGCAGTTGACCGGCACGAACGGGGCCTTCGCGCGCTGGCTCGCGGCGTGGATCGCCTGGGCGAAGACTTCCTTCCCCGTGCCGCTCTCGCCGGTGATGAGCACGCTCGCGTCGGTGGGCGCCACGCGGCGGGCGAGATTCAGCGCGTCCCGCATGGCGGGGCTCTGCCCCACGATCGTATCGAAGCGATGGACGTGGATCTGCTCTTGGAGCGTGTCGATCCGGCCCTGCATGAGCTTCGAGTCGGCCTTCAACTTCCGCGTGTCCAGCACCTGCCGGACGCGGACCGGAAGCTCTTCGAGGAGGTTGTCCTTCAGGATGTAGTCGGAAGCGCCCTCCTTCATCATCTGCACCGCCTCGCGGGCGTCGCCGAAGGCGGTCATGAGGATCACGTCCGGCAGATAGCTCTGCGCCCGCGCCTGGCGGAAGACCTCGATGCCGCTCGCGCCGGGCATCCGCATGTCCGAGACGACGAGGTCGAACTCGTGGGCTTTCAGCTCGTGGATGGCCGCGTCGCCGCCGAGGGCGACCGACACGTTGTATCCCTGCTCCTCCAGCGTCGTCTGGATCAGACGGCAGAGGTTCTCCTGGTCTTCCGCGACGAGAATTCGTTCCGACATGGGGGCCTTCGTGTCCGGGTTGTTCATGCGCCTACGACCGGCAGGCGGACCTCGAATTGGGCCCCGCCTCCCGGGGCCGCTCCAACTGTAACCGATCCGCCGTGCTCGGAGACGATTCGTTCCACGAAGGCGAGCCCGAGCCCGGTCCCCTTCGCGCGCGTGGTGAAGAAGGGTTCGAAGATCTTGTTGCGCAGTTCGAACGGAACCCCCGGCCCGGTGTCTTCGAAGTAGAGCCGCGCCTGGTTGCGCCGCTCGATCACGCGCACCGTGAGGCGCCCGCCGTGCGGCATGATGTCGCGCGCGTTCAACGCGAGGTTCAGGAAGACGTGGTGGAGCGCGTGCGGATCGCCGTCCACGTGCAGCGTTTCGGGCGCGTTCCACTCCAGGCGCAGTTCGATCTTCGAGCGCTCGAGCTCGACGCGGAGGATGTCGAGCGAACGGAGGAGGAGCGGTTTCAGTTCGAACGGCTCCGGCTCGCCCTTGGGGCGCCGGGAGAGGTCGAGGAAGTTCTGCACCACGCCGCCCATGCGGTTCACCTCCTCGTCGATCATCCGGAGGAGTTCGGCGCGCTCCGCCGGCGGGAGCGCGTCGCCGCGCTGAAGGCGCGCGGAGGCGCCGCGGAGCACGGCCAGCGGATTTCGGATCTCGTGCGCGACGCCGGCCGCCACCTGTCCGACCGAGGCGAGGAGATCGGTGTGGCGAAGGTTTTCCTCGATCCGACCCAGGTGCCCGACCGTCCGCACGTAGCCGAGCCCGATGAGGATGACGAGGAGCGAGGCGAAGATGGCGGTGCCGTAGAGCGAGGTGCGGATGAGGGTGAGCGGGCGAAACGCGGCCGACGCCCCCTCCACCACGACCGCCCCGAGCACCGAGCCGTCGGTGTCGAAGACGGGCGCGTAGCCCGAGCGGAGGAACTCGCCGTCCTTCTCGTAGAGCGAGGAATGCGCGGGCTCGCCGATGAGCGCGCGCGTGAGCGCCGCTTGGTCGAGCGTCTGCACGTCGGGCTCGAAGCCGAAGGGCTGGCGAAGCCGAAGCAGCGATCGGGAGTGCGTGTCGAGCAGCACGACATTCGACGCGTCGGCCCCCTTCGCCAGCTTCCGCCACTCGCCCCGAACGAAGTCGGCCGCGTCGACCGCGTCCATCTGCGAGACGAAGTCGACGGCGGAGGAGTCGGTGAGCGCCTCCGTGGCCGGGAGGCTCGGCGTCGTCTCGCCGGCGGCGGCCGCGTCGGCCATCCGAACGAGGGCGGCGAAGTGTTCCGGCTTCACGAGGAGCCCGGCGATCTGCGCCGTCCCCTCCAGCCGCTTCCCTAGTTCCTGGTCGAGGAGCCGCTGCGACGTGCGAATGGAGAGAAAGATGGTCGCGTTCACGGCGAGCACGAGGGCGCCGAGGAAGGCGAGCGTCCAGAGGACGCGTGGGCGGAGCTTTTGGATGTTGAGGAGCATGGCGTGGCGCCGGAGCGCGAAGCGCTAGCCTACCGAGCGCGGAGGCGGCAAGTCAACGAAGGCGCGTCCCCGCCGGCTGTGATAGGTTGGGCGGATGACGTTTCGGGACTCCGTCGCGCTCCCGCTTCTCTTCGGAGCGCTGTCGGGCGCGATCGCCGGATTGATGGGGGTGGGAGGAGGCATCCTCCTCGTGCCGCTCCTGCTCCACGTGCTGGGCCACACGCAGCACCAGGCGCAGGGCACGTCGCTCGCGTTCGTCATCGCGGCGGCGATCGTGGCGGTCGTTCCCTACGTCCGGAACGACTCGGTTCCCTGGAGCCTGGTCGGCGTGCTCGCGCTCGGCGCCGTGCCGGGCGTGATCGTCGGGTCGGCGATCGCGAAGCGGACCCCCGCGGGACGGCTGCGCGTCTGGTTCGGCCTCGCCATGCTGGTGGCCGCCGCGCGCCTCCTGATCGCGCCGCCCGTCGCCGCCGCCGTCGTGACGCCGTGGCCCCCGATGGCGAACGCGGCGCTGGGGTTCGGCATCGGGACGTTCGCCGGGCTGCTCGGGGTGGGCGGCGGCGTCTTCCTCGTGCCGGCGCTCGTCCTCGGACAGGGGCTGAGCCAGCACACCGCGCAGGGCGTCTCGCTGGCGTTGATCGTTCCGATCGGCGTCGTCGGCGCGATTTCCTACGCGCGGAGCGGCCACGGGGAGGCGAAGCTTCTTCCGGCGCTCCTCGCGGGCGGCGCCGTCGGCGGCTGGGTCGGCGCCACGCTCGCCCACTCGCTTCGCGCGCCGGTCCTGACCCGATTCTTCGCTCTCTTTCTCGTCGTCGTGGCCGTTCACATGATCGTGAGCGCCCGCCGTTCCGCGTCGCCGGCGGCGCCGTCTCAAGGAGGGACTACATGACCCGCTCCCGTTTCGCCCTCGACTTCCTTCGCTCCGCCGCCGTGGCGCTCGCGCTGACCCTGCCCGCGCCCGACGCCTTCGCGAAGGCGCCGCCGGCGAGCATGGCCGTCGCGACGCCGAAGCCGGCCGCGCGCTTCCCGATCATGGAGAAGCGGTTCGAGCAATTCGTGCGACGCTACGTGCAGGCGGGCTTCGCCTTCGATCCCGTCGGGGCCACCTATTCGGGCGTGCACACTTTCGACGCGAAACTTCCCGACTACTCGGCCGCGGCGGTGGCGAAGGAGGCCGCGCGCATCCGAGCCGGGCTGAGGGAACTCGGCGCGATCGATCGCGCGAAACTGAGCAAGCCGGTCCAGCTCGACTACGATTTGTATCAGCGGAAGATCGAACGCGACCTCTACGAACTAACGGAAGTGAAGCGCCGCGAGACCGACCCCGGCGTCTACAACGTCGGCGGCGCGCTCGACCTCCTCATCTCCCAACAATTCGCGCCGCCCGCCGCGCGGCTGAAGAGCATCGTCGGCCGCTTGAACGAGACGCCGCGCTTCCTGGCGCAGGGCCGCGAGATCCTCCAGCGCCCGCCGAAGATGTTCACCGAATTCGCCATCGAGGAGTTCCCCGGCACGATCTCCTACCTCGAGACGACGATTCCGCGCGCCTTCGCGTCGGTGAAGAATCCCGCGCTCTGGAAGGAGTACGAAGCGGCGCTGGCCGTCGCGAAGCGCGCGGTCGACGCGCACGTCGTCTGGATGAAGGAGACGCTCCTCCCGCGCAGCGACGGCTCGTTCGTGCTGGGCGAGACGAAGTACCGGGAGAAGCTCCACTACGACGAGATGGTCGACATCCCGCTCGAGACGCTCCTCGAGATCGGCGCGAAGGAACTCGATCGGCTGGAGACGCGCTCCAAGGCGTGCGCGGCGAAGATCGCGCCGGGCGGCACGGTGGCCGACGCGCTCGCGAAGGTCCGGACGAATCACCCGCCGAAGGACTCGCTCCTGGCGTTCGCGACCCGGCTGCTCGAGGAGCAGCGCGACTACTCCATCAAGTCGGGCTTCCTCGCGATGCCGTCGGAAGAGCGCTGCACCGTCCGCGCCACGCCGGAGTTCGCCGCGAACCGTTCCTTCGCCTCGCTCGACGCGCCCGGGCCGCTCGAGACGACGGGCCGAAAGGGCTACTACAACATCTCGCTGCCGGGCGCCGATTGGGACTCCGCCCGCACGGAGCAATATCTCCAAGGCTTCAGCCGCGGCCCGCTCGCCTCCGTTTCGCTCCACGAGGCGTATCCGGGCCACTACGCCCACTATCTCTATGGGCGGAACGCCACGTCGCTCGCGCGGAAGACCGCCGGCTGCGGCTCCTTCGCCGAAGGGTGGGGGCTCTACGTGGAAGAGGGGATGTTCGACCAGGGCTACGGCGGCGGCGATCCCGAACTCGAGTTCGGCATGCTGAAGTGGGCGCTCGTCCGCGCCTGCCGTTATCAAGTCGGCATTCGCGTCCACACGAAGGGGATGACGCTCGAGGAGGCGACGCAGTTCTTCGTCGATCACGCCGGCATGGAGCCGGTGAACGCGCAGCGGGAGGCGTTCCGCGCCGCGTTCGATCCGACCTATCTCGTCTACACGCTCGGCGCGCTCCAGATTCGGAAGCTCCGCGACGATCTGCGCGCCGAGCAGGGCACGGCGTTCGACCTCGGCAAGTTCCACGCGGCGATCCTCTCGCAGGGCGCGGTCCCGGTGGTTCTCCTGCGCCGGCTGATGCTGAAGGAGGAGGGCTCGTCGCTCTGAAGCGGCTCGTCCTCTGGCTGGAGAGCGACACGGAGGCGTGGCGCGTCCCGGACGAAGGCGTGGCGGCGCTCCGCCGCGATTTCCCCGATCTCTCGGTGGAACGGGCGCGAAGCGACGAGGAGTTGGCGGCGGCGATCGGCGACGCGGAGATCCTCTACGCCTGGCGCCCCGACGACGCCGTCATGGCCCGCGCAAGGAAGCTCCGATGGCTCCACGTTCCGGCCGCGGGCGCGGGCGCCTATCTCACGCCCGCCTTCCGCGCGACGGGCGCGGCGCTCACGAGTTCCCGCGGCGCGCACGCGATTCCGATCGCCGAGCACGTGATCGGCTCGCTCGTCGCGCTGGCGCGCCATTTCCCGCGCGCGCTCGACGAACAGCGAAGCCCCCGCGGCATGCACCGGGAGGGCTGGTGGAGCGGCGCGGCGATGCCGAACGAACTCCACGGGAAGACGCTCGGCATCTTCGGCTACGGCTTGATCGGCCGGGAGGTGGCGCGACGCGCCGCCGGCTTCGGCATGCGCGTGATCGCGCTCAAGCGCCGTCCCGAGCGGCCGCAGACCTGGGACGAGGCGCTGCTTCGATCGGTCGATCTGCCCCTGGACGAGCCGCCGGTCGCGGCGTTCCTGGGCGCCGGCGAATTCGAGCGCCTGCTCGAGGAGAGCGACGCGCTGGTCCTCTCGGCGGCCCTCACGCCCGAGACCGAGGGCCGGTTCGACGAGGCGGCGTTCGCGCGCGTTCGGCGCGGCGTCTGGTTCGTGAACATCGCGCGCGGGCGGCTGGTGCGCGAGGAGGCGTTCGCGGCGGCCGTGCGCGACGGACGGATCGGCGGCGCCGCGCTCGACGTCTCGGCGGTGGAGCCCTTGCCGCGCGAGAGCGAACTCTATACGCTCGAACGAGTGCTCCTGACGCCGCACATCTCGGCCGTGTCGCGCGGATTCTGGCCGCGCGCCCTCTCGCTCTTCCGCGAGAATCTGCGGCGCGACGCGAGCGGCGAACCGCTACTCAACCGCGTCGACCCGGCGCGAGGCTACTGAGGAGGACCGGCGTGGCCGCACCCCTGATCGGCATCGCCCCCAGTTTCAAGGCCGAGCCCAAGCACGGCGGAAGCATCCGCATCTGGCGGAACTACCCCGGGCTCCTCACGCAGGAAGGGGCGATCGCGGTCATCCTCCCGATGATCGAATCGCGGGAGGAGGCGCGCGCCGTGATCGACCGTCTCGACGGCGTCGTCCTCACCGGCGGGAGCGACATCGATCCCGCGCGCTTCGGCCAGAATCCGCGGCCCGAGACGAAGGTGGCGCCGAAGGAGCGAGTCGCCTCCGACTTCTTCCTCGCCAAGACCGCGCACGAGGCGGGCAAGCCGCTCCTCGGCATCTGCCTCGGGATGCAGACGATGAACGTCGTCTTCGGCGGGACGATCTTCCAGCACCTGCCGGCCGACGTCCCCGGCTCGCTGCAACACGAGGACGAGCCCGACGGCGTCTCGCACGACCACCCGGTGCGCATCGAGCGCGGCACGCTCCTCCACCGGCTTCTCGGCGCCGACTCGGTGACGGTCAATTCCTTCCATCACCAGGGACTCGCCGACCTCGCCCCCGGCTTCCGCGCCTCCGCGCGCGCGGCGGACGGCGTCGTGGAGGCGATCGAGCGAAGCGATCACCCCTT
>DASTSZ010000321.1:0-10773 GCA_035760425.1 Candidatus Eiseniibacteriota bacterium
CGCTTCCACGGAGACCGCGGCCGCCGGATCGGGGCGGACGAAGATCGCCGCTTCCTCCCCGAAGGACGCGAGGACCCGGCCCGCCGCCCGGCGTCCGTCGCCGATGGCGTGCGCGACGGTGCCCTCGCCCGTCGCGAAATCGCCCGCCGCGAAGATCTTCGTGTCGCCGGCGGCGTTTCGCACGCGCCCGGCGACGATGGCGCTGCCCGGCGGCAGGAGGCTCCAGTCGGCGGACTGGCCGATGGCGAGGAGGACGTGGCGGCACTCGACGCGCGCGACGCGGTCCGTGACCACGGGGCTCTTTCGTCCGCTCGCGTCGGGGGCTCCCATCTCCACTTCCGCGAACTCCACGGCGGCCACGCGGAGATGGCCGAGGAAGGCGATTGGCTGGCGTTGGAAGAGGAACAACACTCCCTCGCGCCGCCCTTCCTCGATCTCCTCGCGGATGGCCGGCATCTCCTCCAGAGTCCGCCGGTAGGCCACGGTGACCGACGAAGCGCCGGAGCGCAGCGCGCTCCTCGCGCAGTCCATCGCGGTGTTCCCGCCACCGAGCACCACCACGTGGCCCTCGAGCCGGGCGCCGCCTCCGACATTGACGCGGTGGAGGAACCGGACGCCCTGCTCGATTCCCGCGAGCCGGGCGCCGGGAACGTCGAGCCCGGTGAGGCGCATGAAGCCGGCGGCGAGAATGACCGCGTCCTGTTCGGCCTCCAACGCGGCGAGATCGTCGTGGTCGAGGAAGTGTCCGGTGCGGGCCGCGACCCCGGTGTCGAGGATCGCCTGGATCTCACGATCCACGACCTCGCGCGGGAGCCGGTACTCGGGGATTCCGGTGCGGAGGACGCCGCCGAGTTCCTCTTCTCCCTCGAAGATCGTGACCTTGTGGCCGGCCACGGCGAGTTCCCTCGCCGCCGCGAGTCCGGCCGGACCGCTTCCGACCACGGCGATCCGTCGCGGGGACGCCGCGCTGCGAACGGAGAGCGGCGCGGGCGTCGCATGATCTCCGACCCAGCGTTCGAGGGAGCGAATATTGACCGCGCCGTCATGGTGGCGCCTGTTGCACCCCTCCATGCATGGCGCCGGACAGACGCGGCCGCAAATCGAGGCGAGCGGCTGGGTCCGTCCGAGGACCTCCGCCGCCGCCGGCGCTCCCTGGTGGAGGAGCGTCTGAATGAATCCGATGACGTCGTTTCCCGCGGGGCACCAGGCGTTGCAGGGCGCCAGGTGTTCCACATACCGCGGAAGCTGCGTTCGCCAGGAGCCGGTCTTGAGCTGCGTCGGCAAGCTCTCGACGTGCCGCGTGAGCGGAAGGACCTCGCTTCCATGTGTCGGCGGCGTGGCGGGGTGCGGAGCCTTCGTCAGGGGCCTCGCCGCTCCCAGGGACACGGCGGCGTAAGCCTCCCGCGCCGCGTCCAGGTTCCGCTCCAGCCCGAGGTCGCGATACGCGCCCTCCAGCGCCTCCATCGGAAGGTCGAGCGCCCGCAAGTACGCCCCGGCGATCGTGGTGTTCACGATCACGACGGAACGAGTCCCGATGCCGTGCTTTCGCGCGATCGCCGTGGCGTCCACCGTCGCGACGCGGAACGCCGCGAATCGGGCGTTGAAGTCGGCCGGGGGATTCGGAGCGTTCACCAGGAGAAGCCCGCCGGGGGCGAGCCCGGCGACGGTGTCGTCGCCGAGGAGACTCGGATCGAGCACAAGCAGATGGTCCGGGTCGTAGATCTTGTTCCGGTTCGTGATCGGCTGGTCGGCCACGCGCGTGTAGGCGCGGACGGGCGCCCCCGAGCGTTCGCCGGCGTAGTCGCCGAACGTCTGGACGCTCTTTCCGAGACGCGCGTAGATGGCGGCGAGGATCTTGGCACACGTGACGCCGCCCTGCCCGCCGCGGCCGTGGAGCCTGATCTCGAGAGTCATGGCGAGGGCTAAGGCGGCAGGGAATGTGCCATCCAGCCAGGGTTCCGATCGGAACCCATAACTGATTATAGTAGAATCGGATATGGGGCGAGTACGACGCCGGGTCGCCAGCGGGCCCAGGCCCGGTGAGTGACGCCACGTCAGGCTGATCTGACTTTCTGGCTGGTCGGCCTCAGGCGGGCCCCGAATCGGCCCATTCTGTCAGCACCCGGCGAACAGCCGGGGGCGACGATCACGGTTGCGCTCGGTTGCCGATCGGCGACCGCTAACAAGGAGGGATCGATGGCGCGTCATACGTCCGGACTTGGAGCGGCGGGGTTGCTGCTTCTACTCGTTCATGGCTGTAGCGGAACGCCGCGAGTGGATGCGGCGCGTGAGGCCGACGCCATTCGCGCCTTGAGCCGCGCGTGGCTGGCAGCCGACGAAGCGCGGAATGTCGAGGGAGCCGTGTCGTTCTACGCCGACGACGCCGTCGAGCTCGCCTCGAACACTCCGATCGTCGTGGGCCGGGAGGCGATTCGTAGCTGGTATCAGTCATGGCTGCCGGACACGAACTCGAGCATCACGTTCGCGACGTCCACGGTGAACATCTCCGAGGCCGGCGATCTTGCCTATGAGCGCGGGACCTACCGCTTCGTGACGTCCACGTCGTCGGGGCGGGACGAAGACATCGGCAAGTACCTGACCGTCTGGAAGAAGGTGGCGGGCGAATGGAAGGTGGCCGCCGACATGGCCAACAGCGACCGCCCCTTGGCCCGCTAGCATCGAGGCTGCGTGTATTGTGAGATAATGGGTCGAACGGCTCGGGTGGAGCCGGGCTCCGCGACCCACGCCGCCGCGCCACGCGCGCGACATGGAGGTTGGCCATGCCGCATGCCTCGTTTCGACAGCTTGCCACGCCGCTTCTCCTCGCCGGCGTCGCGATGTTCCTCAGCGGGTGCAAAAGCGGCGAGCACCTCGCCGCGAAGATCGCTCCGACGCAGGGAAACAGCGCGACCGGGGAAGTCCGGTTCTACCCGGTGGACTCCGGTGTTCGAATCGTGGCTTCGGTCTCCGGGCTCTCCCCCGGGAAGCACGGGTTCCATCTGCACGAGAAGGGAGATTGCTCGGCGCCCGACGCCATGTCCGCGGGCGGGCACTACAATCCGCTCGGCGCCCCGCACGGGAGCCCGGACGCGAACCGGACGGCGCGTCATCTCGGCGATCTCGGGAATCTAAACGCCGACGCCGGCGGGAAGGCGACGTACGACCGCGTCGACTCGCTGCTGGTCTACACCGATCTGGCCGGGCTCTCGGTGCTCGTGCACGGGAAGGAAGACGACCTGACGTCGCAGCCCGCCGGCAACGCTGGGCCGCGCATCGGGTGCGGCGTGATCCAGACCGGCGAGTGATCGTCGTCGTCGGAGCCGGCGCGGCCGGCTTCATGGCGGCCATCTTCGCGGCGGGCGGCCCGGGCGAATCCGGGGCCGCCCGCTTCGCTTCCGCCCGCGTCCTTCTCGTCGAGCGCACCGCCGAGGGAGGGAAGAAGATCCTCATGAGCGGCGGCGGGCGCTGCAACGTCCTCCCGTCCGAACTCGATCCCGCCCGGTACGTCACCGCCTCCTCGCCGAACACGATGAAGAAGATGCTCCTTTCCTGGCCGCTTCGCGAGCAGCGCCGCTTCTTCGAGGAGACGCTCGAGATGCCGCTCGCGTTGGAGGAGGAGACGGGGAAGCTCTTTCCGGCGGCCAACAAGGCGCGGGAGGTGCGGGACCGGCTTCGCGCGCTCGCCGAGCGTCTCGGCGTGGAGGTGCGCGGCGACGCGCTCGTGACCGGGCTGGAACCGGCGCCCGCGTCCGCGCCGGTGAACGCGGCTTCGCCGGCCCCACCGCATGCCGGCGGTTGGCGCGTCCGTCTCGCGAGCGGCGAGACGATCGAAGCGGAACGCGTGATCGTGGCGACAGGCGGACTCTCCGTGCCGGCCACCGGCAGCGACGGCACCGGGATCGACATCGTCCGCGGACTCGGCCACACGATTCACGATCTCTATCCCGCGCTGACGCCGCTCACCGCGTCGCCGCATCGCTACGCGCCGCTCGCGGGCGTTTCGCTCCCGGTCACGATCACCGCGCCCGGAACGAAGCCGCGATTCCGGACGCACGGCGGTTTCCTCTTCACGCACAAGGGCTACAGCGGGCCGTCCGTCTTGAACGCTTCGCACCTCGCCATCCTCTCGAAGCGGGCCGGCGGGCCGCGCCAGGCGCTTCAGGTGCAGTGGACGGAGCTCGACGAAGCGGAGTGGGACCGCCGTCTCCTCGCGCGCGAGGGAACCGTCGGGAGTTTGCTTCGTCGCCATCTCCCCACGCGGCTCGTGGACGCCTTGCTCGCGGACTCCGGCGTGGAGGGCGCGCTGCCGCTGGGGAATCTCGATCGCGAGTCGCGCCGCCGCGTCGTCGAGGTCCTGACGCGCCACCCGCTCCCTTGGACCGGGGACGAGGGCTACGCGAAGGCGGAGGTCACGGGAGGGGGCGTGGCGTTGGAGGAGGTCGATCCGCGGACGCTCGAGAGCCGGCTTCACCCGGGGCTCCACCTCTGCGGGGAGATCCTCGACGCGTTCGGTCCGATCGGGGGCTACAACTTCGCGTGGGCGTGGGCGACGGGGCGCGCCGCCGGGACGGCCGCGCGGGAGGGGATTCTGAAACGCGAAACGGGGCGCCACCCGTAGGTAGCGCCCCGCCGCTTGTTCTTCGAATTCTGGTCTGGGTGGCTTACGCCTTGCGGACGTTCGCCGCCTGAAGACCCTTGGGTCCCTTCGTCACATCGAACTCCAAGCGCTCGCCCTCGGCCAGCGTCTTGAAGCCTTCACCGGTGATCGCCGAGTAGTGCACGAACACGTCCTCGCCGTTCTCCTGCTGGATGAAACCAAAACCCTTCGACTCGTTGAACCACTTCACAGTTCCTACAGCCACTATGTACTCCTTGGATACCGGGGCAATCGCCCCAACTTGCCGCCCTTCCAGGCAGCCAACCCGGCCTGGATGGCCGGGCCTCCGAGCGAAAATTCGCCCGGATACAATAAAAGCCGCAGGAGATTTCCCTGCGGCGATTGGTCACGTCTAAACGTTACGCACGACCGACAGGCAACTTCTACTTGCACGAAGTATCGGCGGATCGAGGGGGGAAGTAAAGGAGAATCTTAGGGGCGCCAACTTGCCCCGCAAGCCCCATGGCGGTACCCTTTTCCCCGAACGCGGACTCTGCATCACCGCCTCAGGATACGTCGGTTCGGCAACGATCAACAGGGGGATCTCATGAGCATTCGACTAGGAGACATGGCGCCGGATTTCACGGCGGAAACGACTTCGGGCCCGATCAAGTTCCACGACTGGATGGGCGACGGGTGGGCGGTTCTCTTCTCGCACCCCAAGGACTTCACGCCCGTCTGCACGACCGAACTGGGCGAAGTGGCGCGGCTGAAGGACGAATTCGAGAAGCGGAACGTGAAGGTGGCGGGACTCAGCGTGGATCCGCTCGGGTCGCACGAGAAGTGGGCGGAGGACATCCGCGAGACGCAGGGGCACGCCCTCAATTTCCCGCTCATCGCCGACCACGACCGGAAGGTCTCGGACCTCTATGGGATGATCCATCCGAACGCCAACGACACGCTGACCGTTCGGTCGGTCTTCGTCGTCGGCCCCGACAAGAAGGTGAAGCTCTCGATCACCTACCCGGCCAGCACGGGCCGCAATTTCGTGGAGATTCTCCGTGTGATCGATTCGCTCCAGCTCACGGCCAAGCACAGCGTGGCGACGCCGGTGAATTGGAAGCACGGCGAGGACGTCATCATCGCGAGCAGCCTCTCCGACGACGACGCGAAGAAGAAGTTCCCGCAGGGCTGGACGGCGCCGAAGCCCTACCTGCGCATCGTTCCGCAGCCCAAGTGACGCACCCCCGCTAGCGCCCGCCGCGCTCCGCCCGCATCGGGCGGAGCGCGAGCTGGCCGCGGCGGGAGAGATCGATCGACTGCCCCAGGATGCGGAGCGCTTCCTGCGGCGCGTGGAACCCGCTCGAGTTCTCCGCTTCCACGAAGTCGAGGTAGAACTGCGCCCTCCGCTGGAACTGCTGCGCCTCCCGGAACGCCTTCAGCGTGTCTCCCGCCGCCTTCGCCGACTTCAGATCGTCCAGCAGGTCGAGCAGGGCGTCCATGGCCTCGTTCCGCATCGAATGGACGCGTTCCTGATTCGCCTCGGCCCGCGCCTTCAGCTCCTCCTCGGGCCAGCGATGGCATGTCTGGCACGCCCGGCTGATATTCAGGAGCGGGCTCTGCACGTGGTGGTCGCTGATCTTCATCGCCCCCACGCGCGTGTAGGGCATGTGGCAATCGGCGCACGCGACGCCGGAGCGCGCGTGGATTCCCTGGCTCCACATCTCGAACTCCGGATGCTGCGCCTTCAAGACCGGCGCGCCGGTCTCCGCGTGCGTCCAGTCCTTGTGTCCCACCGAGTCGTAATAGGCGGTGATCCGCTCCACCTGGAGCCCGAGGTGCCAGGGGTACGTGAGCCGCTTCTCCGGCCCCTTGAAGTAGTACTCGACGTGACACTGACCGCAGACGTACGAGCGCATCTCCTGGCGCGTCGCCATGGCGTTGACGTCGTAATTCTGAATTCCCTGCGAGGCCTTGAAGACCCGCATGCCCTCCATGAATCCCGGACGCGTGACGCGGAGCGCCATCGATTGAGGGTCGTGGCAGTCGATGCAGGCCACCGGGTGTTTCACGCCCTTCCGCGCCTCCTCGTAGGGGAGCGGATTCAACTTCTCGAAGCCCTTCACGAGATCGCCGCCGCCCGCCCTCCGATAGGGAACGACCATGGAGGCGTGGCAATGCAGGCAGGTCCCCGGCTGCTTCGCCGCGTGCTGGCGTTCGGTGAACATCTGATCCTGAAGCATGAAGGCGTGCCCGCGCTCCTCGCGAAAGTCGACCGAGAAGGCGTATCCGGCCCACATCCGCTTCAGCCGGGGATCCTCCGCCAGACGCGACTGGGCCACGACGGCGCGCGGATCGGCCTTCGTCGGCGTGCGCGGGACCGCCTCGCTTCCGCCGAACCGAGTCCGAACCTGGTCGACGGTCCGGCGATAGCCGTCGTACTGCATCGGGAAGTTCTTCCCCCAGACGGCCGGATCCTCGGTCTCCTCGGTGAGTTCGACGACGCGGTAGAACGGGTTCTTCGCCTCCTGCTTCCGCTCGAAGATGTTCACGAGCAGCGCGGTCACGCCGGCGCCCGCGACGGCGGCGACGACGACGGCGATCAAGATCGTCCGGGCGCGGCCCTGGGTCGGACCGGGACGTCCGGAGCGTGGAGCGGGGTTTTCAGCCACGCGATGCCTCCTGGTCGAAACTGCCGAGCGGCGCGAAGTCGACGTGCCCCACGCCGTGATGGCAGCGGATGCACGCGATCGGTTCGCGCGCCGAGGGAACGGTTTCGTGCGGCGACGCCGCGCGCGCGGCGGGCCGGTGCGAGATCGATGTGCCGGCGTCGATCGCTTCCACGATCTCCTCGTGGCAGTGGCGGCACGCCGCTTCCGTCACGCCGCGGTTCATCCGGGTGATCCGAATCGGTTCGGGGAACCAACCGGTCGTGAACATGAGGGAGTGGCGAAAGCCGTTCACGGCCTTCACCGTCAGTTTCGGAAGGAGCGCGTGCGGCGCGTGGCAGTCGTTGCAGGCCGCCACGGCGCGGTGGCTCCCCTGGAGCCAGCCGTCGTACTGAGCCTGCATCACGTGGCAATTGGCGCAGGCCGCGGCGTCGTGTCCCAGGTACGAGGCGCCCTTCGCGTAGAAGAACGTGAAGCCGGCCACGCCGAACGTCGCTCCCACCAGGCCGCCGATCAGCCAGCCCGCGAAGCTCATCGCCCTCACGGAGCGCGCCGCCGCGCGAAGATCGCGTCCCACGCGCTCAACGCGGGCTTCGGATTCAGATCCTGATCGACGAGTCCGTTGTAGGCGAAGTAGGGAAGGATGGTACCGGGCGGGAAGAAGGTGGAGTCGAGGTCGGTGAAGGTGATCTGAAACCAACCGACCGCGGCCGCGCGATCGAGGATCGCCGCGTGGCGGTCGATGTAGCGCCGCTGCATGTCGGGGGAGGAGACGATCGCGCCTCCCCCGAGGGTTTGCGACGTCCATCCGCCCTCGATCACCAGCATCGGAAGCGGACTCCCTTCGTCGAGGCGGTCGTAGTAGTCGAGCGGCAGGCTGTCGGGATCGGCGTATCCGCCCAGGTAGGGATAGGACGAGAGCCCGAGCGCGTTCATGAACGGAAAGTCGGCGCGATCCTGCGCGATGCCCACGTACCCGCCGCCGCCGCCGAGCGCGCCCCACGCGGTCTCGACCTGTACGGAGGCGAAGAGGCGCGCCGCCGGGTCGACCGCGCGGACGTCGGCCGCCGCGTCGTTCGCGACCTGGACGAGCGCGGCGTAGAGGGCGGGCGGCGCCGCCGCGCGCACGAGATTCGTCTCCGAGGCGATGCCGATGTAGTCGGGCTTCAAAATCGTATCCATCGCCGTCACGTAGGCGCGATAGACGGCCTGCACCGCCGGCTCGGTGAGGCTTCGCCCCGCCGCCACGAGCGGCGGCGAGTCGCTGCTTCGGTCGAGTCCGTTCGTCGGATCGATGCTCACGACGATGCGGTGGCCCTTCGAGCGGTAGTAGTTCACGAGACCGAGGTGGAGCGCCTTGACCAGCGTGTCGGCGGGCCAGCCCGCGAGGAGCGAGTCCCAGGGCGGTTCGCTCAGGATGAGCGCGGCGTCGGCGCGGCGGCTCCAGAGGTCGATGCTCTGGAGGATGATATTGATGTCGGGCTTCGGCGGCACCGCGGAGAATCCCATCCGATAAGTGCGCGTCGGCCCGGCCGGCGCGGTCGGCGGATCGTCCTTCGAACAGGACGCGAGCGCCAGCGCCAGGAGCGCGGGAAGGAGGAGGCGCCGCCCCAGGGAGGCCCACGGCGCCCGGCGTTCGGGATTCATGGGCGGGAGTATGGCCCAGACCGCCCGGCGACGTCATCCCATCGTCGCCTGGACAGAAGGCGGCGCCTGGCGCATGGTTCTGGGCGGACCCGACGACCCCGCAACCGGAGAGGCTCATGGCCACCACGCTCATTCTCGGAGGAGGCTTCGGCGGCCTCACGTGCGCGCGGGCGCTTCGCGCGTCCGCGCCGCCCGATCACAAGATTGTCGTCGTCGATCGCGCCCCGCTCTTCTTCGTCGGCGCGACGAAGACCTGGGTGATGCTCGGCGAGAAGAGCGCCGACGAGATCACTCGCCAGCGTGCGACGCTTTTGCCGCCCGGCGTGGAACTCGTCCAAGCCGACGTGCTACGCATCGACGCCGCGACGCGCGAGGTTCACACCACGGCCGGCGTCCATCGCGGCGATCAGCTCGTCATCGCGCTCGGGAGCGAGCAGGAGATGGGCGCCGTTCCCGGGCTCGCGGAGGCGGCGCATTCGTTCTACGGACTCCTCGACGCGTTGCAGCTCCATTCGGCGCTCGACGCGTTCCAGGGCGGTCGGATCGTCCTTCTGATTCCGCGGGTCCCGTTCCCATGCCCGCCCGGCCCCTACGAGGGCATGCTCCTCATCCACGAGTGGATGACGCGCCGCGGCATCCGCGACAAGTGCTCGCTCGACGTTTGGACGACCGAGAAGTCGCCGATGGCGACGGCCGGCCCGGAGATGGGGAAGGCGGTCGTGGGGATGCTCGAGGAACGATCGATCGGATTCCATCCTCTGATGAAGACGACGCGCGTGGAACCCGCGCGTCGAGCGGTCCGTTTCGAGGACGGTACGGAGGCGCTCTTCGACCTCCTGATCACGGTCCCGCCGCACCGCGTCCCGCGTGTCGCCGTCGATTCGTGGCTCGCGCCGCCCGAAGCGTGGATCCCCGTCGATCCGTCGACCCTCGCGATCAAGTCGCCGAACGCGGCGGCGCACGTCTACGCCATCGGCGACGTGGCGGGCGTGCCGCTCCCCGGACGATGGATGCCCGACGTTCCGCTCGCGCTGCCGAAGGCGGGCGTCATGGCGGCGGCGCAGGGGGAAGTGGTGGCCGCGAATATCGCGGCGGCGCTGCGTGGGGAGCCGCCCTCGGCGTCGTTCGACGGCCGCGGGCATTGTTACATCGAAGTCGGCGGGAGGCGAGCGATGCGCGGCGACGGCGAGTTCTTTCGTACGCCGCACCCGGCGATGAGCGCGAATCCGCCCGACGAGGCGGGCTATCGAAGCAAGGTGGAGTGGATCGAGGAGATGCTGGCGCCGCGCCGCTGAGCGCGGCTACTTCGCGACGACCACGCGACCGCGCGACTCGCCGTCCGTCGTCCGAAGCCGGTAGAAGTAGATCCCCGAGGCGAGCGCGCGGCCGCGGTCGTCGCGCCCGTCGATTCGAATCGCTCCGCGGCCCGCCGGCATGGGGCGCGCCGACGCGAGCCTCCGCACCAACCGCCCCGCCGCGTCGTAGAGACTCGCGTCGACCGGTCCCGGCGCACGGAGCGTGAACGAGAGCGTTCCCTCCGGATTCATCGGATTCGGCGCCACCGACGAGGCCTGGCCCTCGGGCGGTCCGGTGACGATCACGTTCAATTCCACCGCGCCCGCGACGCGCCGTCCCGACTGGACTCTCGCCTCCAGCGTCGCGAGCCCTTGGCCGCGGCCGCGCGCACCGCCGAGGAGGCGGCGAAGATCCTCACGCGTGAAGCAGGCCCCGAGATCGGCCACGCCGTTTCGATCCGAGTCCCCGATCACCACGCGCTTCCGTGAAACCGGTTCGATGGCGACGTCGCTTCCGTTCGCGGCGATGAGCCGGATCGAGTCGAAGTCGAGATCGCCGATCTCG
>DASTSZ010000322.1:0-7369 GCA_035760425.1 Candidatus Eiseniibacteriota bacterium
TCGGGAGCGTTCGGGGCGGTCTGAAGTGGCGCCTCGTAATCTGTTGCGGGACCTTCGTTCAGAGAATTAACATCATCCGCCACGACAAGGCGCGGCCGACGGGCGGGCGCCGACTTCTCGTGTTCGCGGCGGCGGCTGCGCATCGTAAGATGGGGACATGAGACCAACCGACTCGCCGGGCGGCCGAAAGAGCCGACGCGTGCCCCCCGCCGCCCTGTGGCTTGCCGCCGTCGTGGCGCTGGGTCTTTCGATGGCCGGCTGCGCCTCCCGCAACGTCGCCCCCTTCGAGCAGGGCGCCGACCGCTACAAGTTCGACATCGCGCTCACGCGCGGTATCGGTGAAACCGGCGCCTGCGCCGCCGCGGTCTCGGTGACCGACCGAGCGGCCAAGCGAAAACTCAGGATTCCCCTCTTCACCGCGCCCTGGGGCGCGACGACCGAGCGCGCCGCCGACGACAGTACGTACGGCGCGCGGCTCTCGGCGGTCATCGCCATGTCGGCCGACGGCCTGAGCGGCAAGTGCCGCGCGGCGCTCTATCGGGGCGAGACGCTTCTCGCGTCGCGTGAAGCGGCGATTCCCGTCCGCGTCTCGGCCCGCGCCTCCCAGATCGAGTACCGCTGACGCGCCCCGGCGCGAGCCCCGCGCCGCCGCGAGTCCAGCCGCCCCGCTCCTACTCCGCCGGCAACTCCCGCGTCGCCTCCGGTGTGCCCGGCGCGGGCCAAATGCCCGCCGCCGCGTGTCCCGCGCCCATCGCCGGCTCGTTCTCCGGAGGCCGACGGTAGATCACGCCGAGCGCGAATCGCTCCTGGCGGACGACCTCCATGGCGCGCGTGAGGTCGGTCGGGTCGTAGTCGGCCGGCAGGATGTCGCACCGCTGGTAGATCGTCTCGCCGTACGTCGGGCCCTGATAGGTGACGCAACCGGCGAGGATGTGAAGGAACGCGAATCCGCGGTATTCGATCGCCGCGCGGAACATCTCGCGAAGGTGCGGCAGGTTCCCCGCGTGCGTGCGCGCGACGAAGCCGCAGCCGCTGCTCAGGACGAGGAGCACCGGGTTCAGCGGCCGCTCGTCGACCCCCGCGAGTCCGCGGTCGCGTTTGAATTCCTCGGACGAGGTCGGCGACGCCTGCCCTTTCGTGAGCCCGTAGATCCCGTTGTCGAGCACGGCGTACGTGAGGTCGACGTTGCGGCGCACGGCGTGCGGGATGTGGCCGAGCCCGATGGAGAAGCCGTCCCCGTCGCCGCCCACCACCACCGTCGTGATCTCCGGACGCGATAGCTTGAGCCCGCTCGCGATCGGGAGCGCGCGGCCGTGAATCGAGTTGAACGCGTAGGAGCGCGTGTAGCCGGGAAGGCGGCTCGAGCAGCCGATGCCCGATACGACGGCGAGCCGCTCGGGCGCGATCTCGAGATCGGCCAGCGCGGTGGTGAGCCCTTTCAGGACGCCGAAATCGCCGCAGCCGTTGCACCAGACCGGCTCGAGCGGGGACCGAAAGTCTTTCGCCTTCATACGGTCGCCTCCGTGAGGTAGCGGTCGAGTTCGGCCGCGGTCATCGGCGTCCCGCCGCTCCGCGTGACGCGGCGCGCGTCGCGGAGATCGGTGAGACTCGAAAGATAGCGATGGAATTGCCCCTGGAAGTTCATCTCGACGACGGCGAGCGACGAAAGCCCGCGGCGCCACGACTCGAACGCCTCGAGCGGGAAGGGATGGATGATCTCGGGCAGGAAGACGCGATACTCGGGACGCGCCGCGACCCATTCGCGGAGCAGTCCGTACGCGCTCCCCCACGCCACGATCCCCTTCGGCGCGGACGCGGCCCCGAGCGTGCGATACCACTCGCGCGAGTCGCGCGCGATCGCCTCCAGCTTTCGGAAGCGCTTCTCGTTCATCCGTTGATGCATCGCGGTGTCGGCGGTCGGGAACCCCTCCGCCGTGTGCTCGATGCCGGCCGCGAGGTAGGTGCCGCCGGGGTCGCCCGGCACGCGGAAGGCGTTCACGCCCTCATCCGACGTCAGGTCGAAGCGCGCCGGGCCGCTCGCCTCGGTCCACCGCTCGCGCGCCGGCGCCTCGCGGCGCGTCGTCTCGGCGTCGCGGATCTGCCGGCGCTGGGCGATGTAGGCGTCGGAGAGGACGAGCACGGGCAACTGGTAGCGCTCCGCGACGAGCATGGCGCGGTACATCACGTCGCGCCCGTGGACGACGTCGAAGACGCCCAGCACCGCGCGCGGAAAGTCGCCGTGCCCGCCGTAGACGGCGTGGTAGAGGTCCGACTGCTCCGTCCGTGACGGCATGCCGGTCGCGGGGCCGGCCCGCTGGCAGTCGACGATGACGGCCGGAAGCTCCGCCATGCTGGAGAGCCCAATCATCTCCGTCATGAGCGAGAGCCCCGGCCCGCTGGTGGCCGTCATGGACGGCACGCCGCCGAAGGAGGCGCCGAGCACCATTCCCATGGCGGCGATCTCGTCCTCCGCCTGGACCACGCGGCCCCCGGCCGCGGGAAGTTCCTCGATCAGCGTCTCCATGACTTCGGACGACGGCGTGATGGGATAGCCCGCGAAGAATTTGAGTCCCGCCGCGATGGCGCCGCGCGCGATCGCCTCGTTCCCCGTCTCGGCGAAGAGGGCGTGACCCCGTCCCGCCGGGGCACGCCGTTCGGGCGGCTGCTCCGCCGTCAATCCGGTGGCGAGCGCTTCCAGATTGGCCTGCAGTCGCTCACGGCGATGTCCGAAGCGGCGGCGCAGCGCGTCCTCCGCCAGCGTCTGCGGCCAGCCGAGAACGCGGCAAAGAAGCCCGAGCCCTAGCATGTTCTTCGGCGGCCCCTCGACCTCGAGCCCCTCCTCGAAGCGCGCGAACGGGAATCGATAGGGCGCCTCCTCCGTGCGGCCGAGCCACTCCGGCGGGTCGCCCGCCTCTTCGCGGTCGATGATGACGACGCTCCCGGTGTGGAGGCGCAGCGAGCCTTGGAACCGCTTCAAGTCGCGGAGCCGGAAGCAGAGGAGGACGTCGACCTGGTCCCCCTCGTAGAGGACCTCGCTCTCGGCGATGCGGACGATCGCCGCCGACTCCCCGCCGCGGATCTGCGGCCCGTACGATTGCACCATCATCCCGTAGAGGCCCTGACGAGCGGCCATGCCGAGGACGAGATCCCCAAGCAGCGCGACGCCGTCGCCGCCGCTGCCGACGAGCCCGAGAACGAGCGATCGCGGCGAAGTCGTCCGTGGCGCGGACGGCGCGATTGACGCGGGAGCGGGGGCGGGCGCGGACGCCGTCGGTTTCATCGGTTCAACCCTCCAGAGCCGGTTCGACAGGTTCGGGACGCGGACGCTGGCCGACGCGGTGGAGGATCGTGCTCGGGCAGATGTCGACGCACGCTTCCTCGCACGAAGGTCCGTACGCGAGGCAGATGTCGTGATGGATGATGATCGTTCGGCCGTCCCACTCGATGGCGCCGGCCGGGCACTTCGAGACGCACTTGCGGCAGAGCGTGCACCCGACCATGCAGGTGGCGCGCACGACGGCCTGCTTGTCCTTCGCGACGCACGAGAGCTCGATCCGGCGGTCGCGCGGGTAGAGCTGGAAGAGTTCCTTGGGGCAGACCGGCACGCAGACGCCGCAGCCGGTGCACTTGTCGTAGTCCACCGCCGCGATGCCGCCGTCGCTCAGGTAGAGCGCGTCGAAGGGGCAGGCGCGTACGCAGTCGCCCAGCCCGAGGCAGCCGTTCTTGCAGGCCTTGGGCCCGCCGAAGACGAGCGACGCGGCGGCGCAGGTGTCGAGCCCGACATAGCGCGCCTCTTCGCGGGCAAAGGCGCTCGTGCCGTGGCAGCGCATGACGACGATCCGGTCGGCCACCGTGCCGAGTTCCTTCCCCGTGAGTTTCGCGACCGCGGCCGCCACCGCCGCGCGCCCGGGGATGCAGAGGTTCGGGGAGACGTCCTTCCGCTCCACGACCGCTTCGGCGTAGGCGAGGCAGCCCGCGAAGCCGCACGCGCCGCAGTTGGCCGACGGGAGCGTCTCCCGGACCTGATCGACGACGGGATTGCTCGGAACGTGGAAGCGGCGCGCCACGATCGCGAGCGAGACGCCGAAGACCACCCCGATCGAGGTGAAGACCCCGAGTCCGTAGAGAGCGGTCTGAAGCGCGGCGGCGTTCATGCGATCACCGTAGGAACGAGAGGCCGGAGAAGCCCATGAACGCCAGGGCGAAGAGCCCGGCGAGCGTGAACGCGATCGGAAGGCCTTGGAACGCGGCCGGAACGCGGGCGAGTTCGAGCTTCTCCCGCGCGCACGACATGAGGAAGAGCGCGAGCGCGAATCCCGCGCCCGACCCCAGCGCCAGCGCGAACGACTCCGCCGGCCCCGAGTCGGCGGCGGCGTTCAGGAGCGGGACCGCCAGGATGATGCAGTTCGTGGTGATGAGCATCAGGTAGACGCCCCAGCGCTGATGGAGCGACCGATGCGTCTTCTTCAAGATCGTGTCGAGCGCCTGGACGAGGAACGCCACGACGCCGATGAAGACGAGCACCTGGAGGAACTTGATCTTGAGCGGCACCATCACGAGCGAGAAGAGCGCCCAGGAGAGCATGGCGCTCAGGATCATCACGAGGCTGAACGTGATTCCCATGCCGATCGCCGTGTCGCGCTTCTTCGAGACGCCGAAGAAGATGCAGAGCCCAAGGTAGCGCGTGAAGACGAAGTTGTTGATGAGGGCCGAGGAGAGGACGACGGTCAGGAGCAGCGCCCAAGGCGCGGGGCGGACGTCGCGCGCGGCAACCGGGTCGCGCATCGTGAGGCGGTAGGCCGCCGCGGGGTCGAGCCTTTCCCCCACTTTCAGGAGCACGCGGTCGCCCGGCTCGGCCGTCACCTCGAGGATGTCGATCGGCACGTCGGGGGCGCGGGAGTCGGTGAGCCGGAAGTTGGCCGGGTCGAGCGCGGGCGCCGGGCCCGCCAGTTGGAGCCGGAGATGGTCGGGCGCGAGGATGCGGGCGCCACGAATGAAGTCGGACGTGCGCTCGGGCGCGGCGGACGCGGCGGCGGCGGCCGGCAGGGCGAGGCAGGCGCTTGCGAACGAAAGCACGGCCACGACGGCCGCGATGAAGGCGAACCCGACGGCGAGATCAGGCGAACGGCGGCGGCGATTACCCATGTCCATGTCCCCCACTACCCCCGCCCGCCGGGGCTTTGCCGCCGCCGCGTCGCCGTTCGAGCACGTTGAAGAAGGCCATCAAGAGACCGATCGAGAAGAATCCGCCCGCCGGGAGCGCGAAGAAGAGGAGCGGCTTCTCGGGGACGAGCACGATGCCGAAGACCGAGCCGTTGCCGAGGATCTCGCGGAAGATCCCGATGACGATGAGGGCGAAGAGGAAGCCGAGCCCCATGCCGACCCCGTCCCAGAACGTCGGAATGAGGGGCATGCGGGAGGCGAACACCTCGAGCCGCGAGATGATGATGGCGAACGCGACGATCAGCTTCACGTAGAGGCCGACCTGCGCGTAGAGCGCGGGGAAGAAGCCGGCCAGCACCATGTCGATCGCGCTCACCCAGACGGCGATGATGATCGTGTAGACCGGGATCCGGACGCGCGGATGAATCGCCTTTCGCGTGAGCGCCACGGTGACGCTCGAGAGGACCTGCACGAGAAGCACCGCCACGCCGAGCATGAGGCCGTTCGCCACGGTGGTCGTGACGGCGACCGCCGGGCAGAGGGAGAGCGCGAGGCGGAAGACCGGGTTCTCGCCGAAGATGCCGTTCATCAGGAGCGTGCGGGCGCCCGGCGGGCGTTCGCGAAGGAGGATCGGCTGGCTCATCGCGCGACCTCCGCGGCGTTCGAGGGAAGGAGGCGCGGACCGATCAGGTCCCAGCGGCGGCGGAAGTGGAGAATGGTGGCGCGAACGCCGTCGGTGAGGGCGCGGCTCGAGATCGTGGCGCCGGTCACGGCGTAGATCGGCTTCGAGCCTTCGCGCGCTCGGAGCGCGTCGATACGAGACCCGTCTCCGTCGCCGCCCGCGCCCGCCTTCGCTCCGGCCCGCGCGCGGAGCGCCGCCCGCCAATCCTCGGGCATCGGATCGCGCGTCACGTCGAGCGCCGGGACCGACGCGAGTTCCCGTCCGACGTACTGCCCTTGGAACCAGCCCGTCGCGACTTCGGCGCCGAGGCCCGGATCCTCCTCGTGCTCGACCACGCGAACGCCGGCGATCCGCCAGCCCGCGTCGAGCGCGACGAAGAAGCGAATGCGGTTCTTGTAGCCGCGCGACTCGCCCTCGGCCACGAACCCGGCCGCGGCCCCGTCGCGAGTCGCGATGAAGAGCCGGCCCAGCGGGTGATAGGCGCGCAGCGCCACTTCGGCCGCGGCGGCGTCGGCGAGCGCGCCGTCGCGAACGAGGGCGCCGTCGAGCGCGAAGACGAGTTCGCGCCCCGCGGCGCCGTCGGCCGCCGGCACGCGATAGACGACGGCGTCGCGGGCGCCGGTCAGATACTGCCCCACCTCGATCACGCGGGCGCCGTCGTCCAACCCGAGCAGTTCGGTCACCGCGCGCCGCTCGCCGCGCATGCGCGCCTCCTCGGCGTAGCGCTCGGTCCCGACGTAGACGCCGCCCAGGATCGCCGCGCCGATGGCGCAGGTGGCCGTCATCGAGGCGACGATCTTCCAGAGCTCCCCGCGCGGGCCGTTCACGACGGCGACCCCGCGGCGACCGGCCGGCGCGGCCGGAACCAGAGATTCAGCGCCGGGACCATGGTGTTCGCGATGAGGATGGCGTAGCAGATCCCCTCGGGATATCCACCGTAGAGCCGAATGACGCCGGTGAGCCCGCCGATCAAGAGCCCGAAGACGATCTGCCCGTTTCGCGTGCTCGGCGACGTGACGTAGTCGGTCGCCATGAAGAGCGCGCCGAGCCAGAGGCCGCCGGAGAGAAGATGGAGTCCGAGCCGCCCGGAGGCGGCGGTCGTCAGGACCACGCCCGCGACGACGGCGATCGGGATCGTCGGCGCGATGATCCGCCGCGCGAGGAGCACGGCGCCGCCCGCGACGAGCAGGAGCACCGAGACTTCCCCGATCGATCCGGGCCGGAGGCCGAGCAGGAGATTCGCGTAGGGCGATCCTGCGCCGCCCAATACCCCCATCGCCGCGTCGATGCCGCGCTCGCGGAGCGCGCCGAGGGGCGTGGCGGTCGTCATGGCGTCGACGTCGGCGAACCAGGGGGCGGCGGTCGACCATCCCGAGGTCATGGCGAGCGGGAAGGTGGCCATGAGAAACGCGCGTCCCACGAGGGCCGGGTTGAAGAGGTTGTAGCCGAGCCCGCCGAAGATCGTCTTCGCGAAGAGCACCGCGAAGACGCCCCCGAGAAACGCGGCCCACGGCGGCAGGAGCG
>DASTSZ010000323.1:0-5989 GCA_035760425.1 Candidatus Eiseniibacteriota bacterium
TCCGCCTCTCCTCGGAACTCCGCGTGCAGGCGGCGCTCCGCGAAGGGCTCGACCATCGCGCGCTCACGGCCCTCGGCTTCCAGAATCCCGACCCGACGGCCGTCGTGAACATCGAATTGAGCGACGATGCGCCCGGGGCGCGCCCCGGCAGCGACGGTGTGGTCGCGCGCTTCAGCGGCTTCCTCCGCGGCTTCGGCGGCGACCGCTCGCCTCGCGCCGAGGAGGCGAAGGCGGTCGCCGTCTCCGCCCCGATTCCGACCGACGTGACCGCGGACGGGGATTCGCGATGAGCCCGCGCGACCGGAATCGCCTGCGCGCCATCGCGCTCCTCGGGCTCGTCGCCTTCGGGGTCCTCTTCGCGCGCCTGGTGCAGATCCAGCTGGTGGGGCACGAGCGCTACGCGCGCGACGCCCGCTCGCAGCAGACGCGCCGCGTCATCCTCGAGCCGGAGCGCGGGCGGATCTTCGACCGCCACCTGCGCCCGCTCGCCGAGAACGTCGATCTGAGCCAGATCTCGGTCCGCCCCGGCGAGATTCGAAACGCGGGCGCCGTGGGCGATTTCCTGAAGCAGACGACGGGCGCGTCGGGGTTGAAGAAGTACCGCCAGGGACGCGCGCGCCATCGCGTCTACGTCCGCGTGGCCGCGCAGTTGAAGCCGGAGCAGGAACTCGCGTTGAAGACGACCAAACTCCCCGAGGGGATCCACGTGGAGCAGGTGCCGGGGCGCGTCTATCCGCTCGACGCGGTCGCGCGGCCGGTGCTCGGCGTCGTGGGGAACGAAGGGCACGGGCTCGAAGGGCTCGAGCAGGTCTTCGACCGCGACCTCCAGGGGAAGCCGGGCTGGGCGACGCTCTTCTCGAACGGCCGCGGCACGAACTACGAGCTTCCGCGCAGCATGGTGAAGCTCCCCGACGCGGGCGGGAGCCTCGTGACGACCATCGATCTCGACGCGCAGTCGGTGGCGGTCATGAAGCTCCGCGAAGCGGTCGCGCGCACCGGCTCGAAGAGCGGGACGGCCGTCTTCGTCGATCCGAAGACCGGCGACATCCTCGCCATGGCGACGGTCGACGGACCCGGCGCGGAGGGCGCGCCGAACCGCAATCGCGTCGTGGCCGATCAGTACGAGCCGGGCTCCACCTTCAAGATCCTAGCCGGCTGCGCCGCCATCGAGGAGAAGCTCTTCTCCGATCAGGAGTCGATCTGGGTCTACCAGGGGAAGATCGACTTCGGCGGCTTCTCGATCCACGACTCCCACCCGGAAACCGGGTGGTACACGCTTCGGCACGCCACGTCCCACTCGAGCAACGTCGTCTATGCGCAGGTCGGCACCCGCGTCGGGCCCGAGCGGCTCTACCGCTACGCGCGGCTCTTCGGATTCGGCCAGCCGACGCGCGTGCAGCTTCCGGGCGAGGCGCCCGGCGTCGTGCGGGAGCCCTCGCGCTGGTCGAAGCGCTCGCTCGCGACGATCTCGATCGGCCACGAGGTGCTCGTGACGCCGCTGCAGGTCGTCATGGCGTACGCGGCGGTCGCGAACGGCGGGATGCTCCTTCGCCCGCGCATCGCGAGCGCGCTCCTCGACGAGGACGGCGAGCCGATTCGGGAGATCCCGGTCGAGCCGGTCCGCCGCGTCATCTCCGAGGAGACCGCGAAGAAATTCCGCTCCTTCCTACGCGAAGCCGTCACCGCCGGCACCGCCGCCGAGGCGGCGCTCCCGTGGTGCGACGTCGCGGGGAAGACGGGCACCGCGCAAAAGACGGTGGCGGGCGCCAAGGGATACGGCGTCGGACGGTACATGGCGTCGTTCGTCGGCATGGCGCCGGCCGACGATCCGAAGGTGGTCGGCCTCGTCGTGCTGGACGAGCCGCAGGGCGCCTACTACGGCGGCGAGATCGCCGCGCCGGTCTTCCGCGAGATCCTCGCCGCCTGGGCGGCGCAGGGGCGCGGACCGCTCACCATGCCGACGTCGGAGCTGGTGCGCGCGGACGAGCCGGCCCCCGCGGGGAACGAGCGCGTGCCCGACGTTCGGCTCTTGGAGCCGGGGCGCGCGCGCGAGCTCCTCGGGCGCGGCGGATTCGACGTGCGCGTGACCGGCGACGGCGCGCGCGTCCTGGCGCAGGATCCCGCGCCGGGAGAAGCCGCACGGCGGGGCGCGACGGTTTCGCTCACGCTCGCCTCGGCGACGGAGACAGGTGAGGTCGTGATGCCCGACCTCCGCGGGCTCTCGGTTCGGGAGGCCATCACGCGGCTGCGTGGGATGGCCATTCCGGTCGGGCGCGTGCGGGGATCGTCGGGACGGGTGGTGGATCAGTCTCCCGAGCCGGGGCGGGTCGTGCGCCGCGAGACGCGAGCCGTCTTGACGCTCGAGCCGCGGGGCGCGTGATCGGCGCGATCGATCGCGAAGCGGCCGCCGTGCCGCGCCTCCTGAACGCGCTCGAAACGCGCGGCGCCGCCACGGGCACGTGGGCCCGCGTGCAGTACGACTCCCGCGCGGTGGGCGCGGGCGATCTCTTCGTCGCCGTCCCCGGCGCGAAATCGGACGGTCACGCCTATCTCGGCGCGGCGCACGCGAAGGGCGCGCTCCTCGCGGTGGTGGAGCGGATCGTTCCCGGCGAACCGATCCCGCAGGTGCGCGTCGCCAGCGCGCGGCGGGCGCTCGCGCTCCTGGCGGGCGAAGAGACCGATCATCCCTCGCGCGAGCTGACCATGGTCGGCGTGACGGGGACGAACGGAAAGACGACGACCACGCACCTCGTGCGCGCCGTGCTCGAGCGCCACGGGGATCGCGTGGGCGTGATCGGCACGGTCGGCTACGAATTCGCGGGCGAGCGCCACGACGCGGCGCACACGACGCCCGAGGCGCCCGAGTTGGCGCGTCTTCTCAGGTCGTGGCGCGACCACGGCGCCGACGCGGTGGCGATGGAGGTCTCGTCGCACGCGCTGGCGCTCGATCGCACGTACGGAGTCGCGTTCGACGCGGGGGTCTTCACCAACTTGACGCAGGACCATCTCGACTTTCACGGAACGCTCGAGGCGTATCGCGACGCGAAGGCGCGGCTCTTCCGTCCCGACACGCGCGGCGACCGCACGAAGCCCTTCGTCGGCGTGGTGAACGGCGACGACCCGGCCGGGCTCTGGATGAAGGCGCACGGCGAGGGGCGTTTCCTCACGTTCGGGCGCGGCGCAGCGGCGGAGGTGACGGCCACGGACGTGCAGCTGGATCCGTCAGGCACGAGACTACGGATTCGGCACCCGCGCGGTACCGAAACGGTCGCCCTCCGCCTGCGCGGCGCTTTCAACGTGATGAACGCGCTCGCCGCGTTCGGCGCCTGCTACGTGCTCGGCGTTCCGCCGAGCGAGATCGCCGAGGGGCTCGGCGAGCTGGCGCGCGTGCCGGGGCGGCTCGATCCGGTCGACGCGGGGCAGCCGTTCCAGATCTTCGTCGACTACGCGCACACGCCCGACGCGCTCGAGCGGGCGCTCGAAGCGGTTCGCGCGCTGAAGCCGAAGCGGCTCCGCTGCGTCTTCGGCTGCGGCGGCGACCGCGACCGCGGCAAGCGTCCCCTCATGGGCGAGGCGGCCGCGCGGCTGGCGGACGACGTGATCGTGACCTCGGACAATCCGCGCAGCGAGTCGCCCGAGGCGATCGTCGCGGAGATCATGGCGGGCGCGGAGCGCGTGGGCGCGAGCGGCGGGGCGCTCCGCGCGATCGTCGATCGCGCCGAGGCGATCGCCGCGGCGGTGGCCGCCTGCGAGCCGGGCGACGCGCTCCTCATCGCCGGCAAGGGGCACGAGACCTATCAGATCCTGGGCGACCGCACGATCGACTTCGACGATCGCGCGGTCGCGCGGGAGGCGCTTCGCGCGCGGGGGTTCAAGGCGTGACGCCGGCGCGGAGCGGCGCCGCCGCGGCGAGGACGCCGAGCCCCTGGCTCTCGCTCGCCGACGTCGTGCGCGTGACGGGCGGATCGCTCGCGGCGCCCGCGGGACCGAAGGCGGCGGCCGCGTTCACGGAGGCGGCCATCGACAGCCGCGCGCTCCAGGGCGGCGAACTCTTCGTGCCGCTCCCGGGCGCGAACAGCGACGGGCACGCCTTCGTCGGCGCCGCGCTCGACGCGGGCGCGGCCGGAAGCCTCGCGCGCGCCGGCTGGGCGGTCCCCGACGACGTGGCGCGCCGCGGGAAGCCCGTGATCGCCGTGGCCGATCCGCTCGCCGCGCTTCAGGCGCTCGCGCGCCACTGCCGCGACCGCGCGGAGATCCCGGTCGTCGCGGTGACCGGCTCGAACGGCAAGACGACCACCAAGGAGATGATCGCGGCCGTGCTCGGGTCGCGGCTTCGCGTGCATCGAAACGTCGGCAACCTGAACAACCAGATCGGACTTCCGCTCACGATGACGCGGCTTCGGCCGGAACACCAGGTGATGACGCTCGAACTTGCCATGCGCGCGCGCGGCGAGATCGCCGAACTCGCGCGGATCTGCCGTCCCGACGTCGGCGTTCTCACGGTGGCGGCCGAGGCGCACCTGGAGCGGCTCGGTTCGCTCGAGGCGATCGCGGAGGCGAAGAGCGAGCTGGCCGAGGCGATTCCGGCCCGCGGGCTCCTCGTCTTGAATGCGGACGACGCGCGGCTCTGGCCGATGAACCGAAACCGCGCCGTGCCGATTCGCTCCTACGCCGTCGACAACGCCGAGGCCGACCTTCGCCCGACGCGCGTGAGCGTCACGGCGGAGGGGGGCACGCGCTTCACGCTCCCCGACGGCACCGAGTTCGCGCTCTCGCTCCTCGGGCGCCACAACGTGCGAAACGCGCTCGCCGCGATCCTGGTCGGCGACCACTTCCGGATTCCGCGCGCGCAGGCGGCCGCGGCGCTCCACGCCATGCCGGCGCCGGCGCACCGGCTGGAGTTGCTCCGCGCGGGCGGGATCGCCGTGCTCGACGACTGCTACAACGCGAACCCCGCCTCGATGGGCGAGGCGCTCTGGCTCCTCGGCGCGATCGAGACGACGGGCGCGCGCCGCGCGGTGCTCGGCGACATGCTCGAACTCGGGCCCGACGCGGAGTCGTTCCACGAGGCGATCGGACGGCGCGTGCCGCCGGCCGCGTGGCTCTACGTGGCGGGCGCCTTCGCGGCGGCGACGGCGCGAGGGGCCGCGGCCGCGGGCGTCGACGCCGCGCGCATCCGCCGCTTCGAGGACGTCGACGCGATGGCCGCCGCCGTGCGGGCCGACGCGACGTCGGGGGACCTGGTCTTGGTGAAGGGATCGCGCGGCATGCGTCTCGAGCGGGTGGTCGACGCGCTGGCGCCGGGGCGCGCGGGAAATTCGGCCGCGCTCGCCGCGGCGGGGAAGGAGTAGCGGGTGCTCTATCACTTGCTCTATCCGCTCCACGAGCACTTCCCGGCGCTGAACGTTTTCCGCTACATCACGTTCCGTTCGGCCTACGCCATGGCCACGGCGCTCCTCCTGGCGCTCGTCTTCGGCCCGCTCGTCATCCGGAAGCTCCAGGCCCTGAAGATCGGACAAAAGATCCGCCAGGAAGGCCCGCAATCGCACTACGAGAAGGCCGGCACGCCGACGATGGGCGGCATCCTCATCGTCCTCGCGATCGCGATCAGCACGCTCCTCTGGGGCAACCTCGAGAACCGCCTCGTCTGGGTCGCGCTCATCGCCACGCTCTTCATGGGCGCGGTCGGCTTCCTCGACGACTGGCTCCGCGTCGTGAAGCACCTCCGGAAGGGACTCCTCGGCCGCTACAAACTGGCGGGGCAGATCGCGCTCGGCATCGGCGTCTTCCTCGCGGTCTTCCTCTATCCCTCCGGCGGGCTCCTCGATCCGAGCGAGACGAACGTTCCCTTCCTGAAGCGGACCTTCCTCGACTTCGGCTGGCTCTATCTCCCGTTCGTCGTCCTCGTCATTACGGGTTCGTCGAACGCGGTGAACCTCGCGGACGGCCTCGACGGCCTCGCCGCCGGCATGACCGCCTTCGCCGCGGT